>DATNGY010000299.1:0-3508 GCA_035605735.1 Solirubrobacteraceae bacterium | reverse complement strand
TGGCGGCCGCGGGCGCGGCCGCGACGAGCAGGACTGCGGTGCAGGCGGCGGCCAGGCCGAGGCGGGTCAACGCGTCTCCTCCGGGGTCGACGGGCCTGGGAAAGACTACTGAACGCGAGCGGACATGAGAGCCGTCACGCGACGAGCTCGGCCGCGGGCTCGTCGGCGCGGGCCGCGAGCGCGGCGTAGCGCCCGCCCCGCGCCAGGAGCTCGGCGTGCGTGCCGCGCTCGACGATCCGCCCCGCGTCGAGGACGACGATCTCGTCCGCGTGCTGGATCGTCGACAGGCGGTGGGCGATCGCGATCGTCGTGCGGCCCTCGGCGAGGCGGTCGAGCGCCTCCTGCACGGCGCGCTCGGTCTCGTTGTCGAGCGCGCTCGTGGCCTCGTCGAGGACGAGGACGGGCGGGTTGCGGAGGATCGTGCGAGCGATCGCGATGCGCTGCTTCTCGCCGCCCGAGAAGCGGTAGCCGCGCTCGCCCACGAGCGTCTCGTAGCCGTCGGGCAGCGAGGCGATGAGGTCGTGGATGCGCGCCGCACGCGCCGCGGCCTCGAGCTCGGCGTCGGTGGCCTCGGGTCGGGCGAAGCGCAGGTTGTCGGCGATCGAGGCGTGGAAGAGGTAGGTCTCCTGCGAGACGAGCCCGACCGTGCCGGCGAGCGAGGCGAACGTCGCATCGCGCACGTCGACGCCGTCGATCGTCACGCGCCCGGCGGTCGGGTCGTAGAGGCGCGCGACGAGGTAGCCCAGGGTCGTCTTGCCCGACCCGGTCTCGCCCACGACCGCGAGCGTGCTGCCGGCCGGCACGCGCAGGTCGATGTCGCGCAGCGTCGGCGGCCCGTCGGCGTCGTAGGCGAACGCGACGCGCTCGAAGCGCACCTCGCCGGCCGGGGCCGCGAGCGCTACCGCGCCGTCGCGCTCGGCGATGTCGACGGGCATGTCGAGGTACTCGAAGATGCGGTGGAAGAGCGCGAGCGACGTCTGGATGTCGATGCCGACCGAGAGCAGCGACTGCAGCGGGAAGAAGAGCCGCGTCTGCAGGGTCGTGAAGGCGACCACGGTGCCGATCGAGATCGCCTGGCCGCCGGAGGCGATGCTGAGGCCGGCGAACCAGTAGACGAGCGCGGGCATGATCGCGAAGGCCATCTGCACGCTGGCCATCCGCCAGCGACCGGCCATGCGGCTGCGGACCTCGAGGTCGGCGAGCTGCGCTGACTCGCTCGTGAAGCGCTCGGCGAGCTCGGGCCCGCGCCCCATCGTCTTGCCCAGGAGGATGCCGCTCACGCTGAGCGACTCCTCCACGAGCGAGCTCATGTCGGCCAGGCGGCCCTGGCGCTGCGCGGTGATGCGCGTGCGCTCCCGCCCGACCCGACGCGTGAGCCAGACGAAGAACGGAAGCAGGGCGAGCGAGAACGCGGCCAGGCGCCAGTCGAGGGCGAACATCGCGACGACCGTGGCGAGCACCGTGGTGACGTTCGAGACGATCGACGTCGCCGTGCTCGTGACGACGTTCTGGACGCCGCCGATGTCGTTGGCGATCCGCGACTGCACCTCGCCCGTGCGCGTCCGCGTGAAGAACGCGAGCGAGAGCCGCTGCAGGTGCCGGTAGACGGCCGAGCGCAGGTCGTGCATGACGCGCTGGCCGACCACGTTCGAGAGCCAGGTCTGGCCCACGCCGAGCGCGCCGGTGGCGATCGAGATCGCGATCATCCCTCCGACGAGCCACGTGAGCAGGCGCGTGTCGCCCTCCGGGATCGCGGTGTCGAGGACCGCGCGCAGCAGGAAGGGAGAGATCATCGAGAGTCCCGCCGAGACGGCGATGAGCGCAAGCACCACCACGAGCCGCACGCGGTACGGGCGGAAGAGTCGGGCGATGCGGCGCAGCTCGCCGCGCTGTGGGCGGTCCTCGCTCACCCCTTCAGTATATCGTTGAGGTTGTCAATCTTTTGGGTCGAAGCGACTTCTTCGAACAGGCGGCCCAGGCGCGCGGCGAGCGCGGGCCACGAGAACCGCGCGACGACGTCGCTGCGGGCGCTGCGCCCGCGCCGAGCGCGCTCGCCCGGGTCGTCGATCGCCTCGCGCAGCGCGGTCGCGAGAGCCGCCTCGTCGTCGGGCTCGACGAGCCACCCGGTACGGCCGGGAGCGACGATCTCGGCGGGGCCGAAGCGATCGACGGCGATCGCCGGCAGCCCGCAGGCCATGCCTTCGACGAGCACGAGCCCGAACTGCTCGCGCACGGAGGCGAGCGCAACGACGTCGGACGCGTTGAAGAACGCCGGCAGCGACGCGTGGTCGTGCCAGCCGGCCAGGAAGACGCCGCGCGCCCCGCTGGTGTTGACCGCGTCGAAGGGGTGCTCGCCCTCCCACTCCCCGGGGAAGCCGCCGAGGACGACGAGCGCGGCGGGCGATCGCGCGCTTGCCCGCGCGCGGGCGAAGGCGCGCACGAGGAGGTCCATGCGCTTGACCTCGGTGAAGCGACCGACCGTGAGGACGACCGGCCCGTCGCGCAGCGGCGCGAGGTCGGCGTCGCGGTAGCGGACGGAGCCCTCGTCGGCCCCGGGCCGCCAGCCCTGCGGACGCTCGACTAGGTGCTCGCGCCAGAGCGCGGCGCGGTCCACCCGGCGGGGGCGGAACGCGTCGGGGTCGAAGCCGTTCGGGGCCACGACGCAGCGGTCGGGGTCGACGCCGAGGAGCTCGACGGCACGCGCGATCTGCCCCGAGGCGAGGACGAGCAGGCGCTCGCAGCGCGCCGCCCACAAGCGCATGCGCTCGGCCCAGGCCGCGGCGTGCGTCCAGCCGGGCGGCGCCCCGGCCGCGACGCGCTCGAGGAAGAGCAGCTCGGTGCCGTGCAGGTGGCCCACCACGGGCACCTCCGGCGCGACGCGCGCGGCGGCCTCGTTGATCGGCGTGAGGTGGTGGAGGTGCAGGACGTCGGCCTCTGCCGCGGCGGCCCGCGCGAGCGCCCGCGACCACGCGGCGACGTGCGCCTCGAAGGCGTCGTCATCCACGCGCGCGAAGACCGTGTCCGGGGCGCCCGCCCGGTCCTCGTAGGAGGGGTGCAGCGGCGCGTCGCCGGCCCCGAAGTCGACGGCGACGACATCGAGTCCCGCGTAGAACGCCCGGGCGTCGCCGCGGCCGGCCTGCGAGCCCGAGACGACCGTCACGTCCCAGCCCTCGGCGGGCAGCGCGCGCGCGAGCGCGCGGGCCACGTGGGCCGAGCCGCCGCGGGGGAAGAACATGAGCGCGCTGACCAGGCGCACCCCCCGACTCTATGCCGCAGCGCTCAGCGCGCCACGTGCGAGCGGCGGCGCCGGAAGGCCGCGCCCTTCGTGCGGTTGCCGCACAGGCGCATCGAACACCACTGCGACGAGCGGTTGCGCGACGCGTCGAAGAAGACCCAGCCGCATTGGCCGTGGGGACACGCCTTCATCCGGCTCCACGAGCCGTCGGCGCGCGCGGCGAGGACGATCCCGAGCGCGAGGCCGACGCCTGCGTCGGGCCCGTCGCCCGCC
>DATNGY010000298.1:0-2851 GCA_035605735.1 Solirubrobacteraceae bacterium | reverse complement strand
CCTTCTCGAACGGGACCTGCACGTCGTCGCCGGCCCCCGAGGCGGCTTCGATCGGCACGAACGACAAGTTCGAGCCGAAGAGCCCGGTCTTCACGGCCACCCACTCGGGCTCGCCGCTCGAGCGGTCGAGGTAGATGTCCTCGATCGACCCGATCTTGTCCCCGTCGCGGTCGACGAGGGTGCGTCCCTTCCACGTCTGTGCGTCCTGCAGCGTCGGCATTATCGAGGTGCCCCTTTTTGGTAGAACGACTGGTCTGCGCAGGGCGATTCCCCGACACGGGCCGCAGCCATCGCGGACGTTCGACCGCGAACCCGCGGGCCGATCGGGCGACTGGAACAAGCCGGCTCCGAGCCGAGCAGATGCCTGATGCGCTCGTCGTCGGGGCGGGGCACAACGGGCTCGTCGCCGCCGCCTACCTCGCGCGCGCGGGCCTCGACGTCGACGTCCTCGAGCGCCGCGACATCGTCGGAGGCGCGTGCGTCACCGAGGAGCTGTGGCCCGGCGTGCGCGCGTCGCCCGGCGCCTACACGCTGTCGCTTTTGCGCGGGCGCGTCATCCGCGAGCTCGAGCTCGCCCGCCACGGCCTCGCGGTCGACGTGCACGAGCCCTACCTCTTCGCGCCGACCGACGACGGGCGGCGCGTCGTCACATGGTCCGACCGCGCGCGGACGGCGGCCCAGCTCGCGCGCGACTGGTCGCCCGCGGATGCCGACGCCTACGCCGCCCGGTCCGAGCGCTGGGCCGCCGCGGCGGCGCGGGCGCGGCCGCTGCTGCTCGAGCCGTCCGACCGCGAGCGCTGGCTACAGGCCGTCGGCCCCGACCTGCTCGGCGGGTCGATCGCCGACGACCTCGCCGCGATCCCGTCCGAGCCCGTCCGCGTGCCGTTCGCGATCCAGGGCCTGATCGGGACGCTGGCCGCCCCCGACGATCCCGGCACCGCGTTCGTCGCCCTCTACCACGACCTCGGGGAGGCGACGCGCCCGCCCGGCGCCTGGGGCTTCGCGCGCGGGGGCATGGGCGCGGTCACGCGGGCGCTGCGCGCGGCGGCCGAGGCTGCGGGCGCGCGGGTTCACACCGACGCGCCGGTCGAGCGCATCCTCGTCGACGAGGCCGAGCGGACCGTCGCCGGCGTCGTCGGCGAGGACGGCCGCGAGCTGCGCGCGCCGGTCGTCCTCTCCAACGCCGACCCGCTGCGCACGGCCGCGCTCGCCGGCCTGCCGCGACCGCAGGGCTGGCGCCAGGACGGCCCGACGGTCAAGGTCATGCTGCTCCTGGACGGGCTGCCCGACTTTCCGGCGTGGCCCGGAGCCGAGCCGTGGCAGGGGACGGTCGACATCGGCTTCACGATGGCCGACCTCGCCGCCGCTGCGGCCGCCGCCCGCGCCGGCGAGCTCCCCGCGCGCCCGTGGATCGAGGCGGCATGCCAGACCGCCGCCGACCCGACCCTCGCGCCAGTCGGTCGCCACGTCCTCTCGCTCTTCTGCCAGTGCTTCGCGCCCGATGTGGACGCCGACGCGGCCGCGGACGCGGCGATCGCGCACTTCGCGCGCGCGTGCCCCGGCTTGCCGGACCGGATCGTCGACCGCCTCGCGCTCGGGCCACGCGAGCTCGAGGCGCGCTTCGGCCTCACCGGCGGGCACATCTTTCACGGCGAGATGCTCGGCGAGCAGCTGCTGGAGCGCCGCTTCGGACCGCGCCGCTTCGGCGGCGTCGAGGGGCTCTACCTGGCAGGCTCGGGCGCGCATCCCGGCGGTGCGGTGACGGGCGCGCCAGGGTACCTGGCCGCGCGGGCGGTCCTCGAAGACCGCCGTTGACAGCGGCGAACGCGCGCGGATACGGTCGTCGCAGCGCACCGGCCCGGCGATCTGCGATCGATTCGAGGGGAGCTCGGCCGTGACCACCGCTACCAGGACTTACGACCTCGAGGGCTCGCTCCTGGAGGCGTGCTCGTGCGGCGTTCTCTGCCCGTGCTGGATCGGCGAGGACCCCGACCACGGCACCTGCGAGTCGGTCAACGCGTACCGGTTCGACAAGGGGACCATCGACGGCGTCGACGTGAGCGGCCTCGCAGTGCTCAACGTCTGCCTCATCCCAGGCAACGTGCTGACGCCGGGCAGCTGGAGGGTCGCCATGTTCATCGACGACCGCGCGACCGATGAGCAGTTCGACGCGATCCGCGCCGCTTTTCGGGGCGAGCTCGGCGGGCCGCTCGCCGACCTCGCGGGGCTCGTCGGCGAGGTGGTCGCGGTCGAGCGGGCGCCGGTGACGCACGAGACCCGTGGCGGCGAGGGCGTCCTGGAGATGGGCGACGCGCTCTCTTCGCGGATGCACCCCTACACCGGGCCCGACGGCAAGACGACGACGCTGCGCGACTCCGTGTTCTCGACGGTTCCCGGGTCGCCGGCTTACGTCGCCGTCGCCGACCACTTCCGTGTCGATCTCCCGCAGTACGGCATGAAGTGGTCCTTCGAGGGCCGCAACGCGATCCAGTCCGACTGGCATCTCGTCTACGACGGGTCATGAGCGCCCTTGGCGCGCCGGCCCGGCGCGCCGCTCGCGCGCCCTCCGGGGTCGTCGCGCTCATCGCGGCCGCGTGGGCGCTCGCGATCGCCGCCGAGGTGAGCGGCTCGGCGCGTCGCCTGCATCACGACGCCCTGATCGAGGGCGGTCCGGCGCTGCCGCTCGCCATCGTGCTCTTCCTCGTGGCGTGGCAGGCGATGGTCGCCGCGATGATGCTGCCGTCCAGCTTGCCGCTGGTGCGCCTGTTCGCCGCCGCGGCGGCCGGCCAGCCGCGTCCGCGGGCGGCCATGACCGCATTCCTCGGCGGCTATGCGCTCATCTGGACCGCGT
>DATNGY010000297.1:0-4499 GCA_035605735.1 Solirubrobacteraceae bacterium | reverse complement strand
GAGCGCGTCGAGATGGTCGCCCGCCGCTGCGGTCAGCAACCACGGCTCGACAGGCCCGGGCACCACCGCGACGGCTTCGAGGAGCCGGCGCGCCGGACGCGACAGGCCGGCCGCGCGTGCGAAGACCGCGTCGCGGACCGTGGGCGGGATCTGCGCGCCTCCCGCCGCCAGCACCTCTGTGACGTAGAACGGGTTGCCGCCGGTGCGCCGGTACAGCTCCTCGCCATCGACGCCGTGTCGCTCGGCGAGCCGCGCAACGGCGCCCCGTGAGAGCGGATCGACCTTGACCCGCTCCGTCGGCCGCACGAGCTCCCCGAGCAGGAGCCGGAGCTGCTCGGCGCGGCCGAGCGCGTCATCGCGATAGCTCGCGAGCACGAGCGCCGGGACGGAGGCGATTCTCGGCGCCAGCACGGCCAGCACGTCGAGCGTCGCCTCGTCCGCCCACTGCACGTCCTCGAGGACGACGATCGTGGGCGCGCGAGCGCGGAGCTCGCGGAGCAGCGCGAGCGCGACCTCGTGCGGCCGCGCCGTCGTTGCGACGAGCTCCCCGAGGTCGCCGCCGGTCGCCTCGGCGACGTCGACGAGCGGTCCGAGCGGACGCGGCGTGCGCAGAGGCTCGCACGTGCCCCAGAGGATCCGAGCGCCCTTGGCGTGGTGCTCGCAGAATCGGCGTAGGAGGGCCGTCTTGCCGACGCCCGCCTCGCCGCCCACGAATGCCAGCCGGCCCTGCGAGCTCGCCCGGACGACGGCGAGCCGGCGGCCGAGGTCCGCGATGCCGTCGTCCCGCTCGAGCAACGTCGCGCTCGCGTCGGGTGCGGCGGCGGTCGACCTCGCGGCCGCCGGCGCTCGGGAATGCGGCGCACCCGCGGGACCCATGGCTTGCGAAGCACTGTCGCACAGCCGGCGGGCTTCGGCCAAGGGCCGCGGGCCCCGCGGTCGTCCGCCGATCAGCTCGGCTGGGGTCGACCCGCTCGGCGCCGGCGAAACGCCACCGCGCCCGAGCCGGCGCCGGCGATAGCAAGCGCCGCCGCGGCCCCGATCCCGGCGTCGTCCCACCGGAACGCCTCGGCCGAGGGCGCCTCGGCGGATGGCGCGATCGCGTTCTGCGGCGCGCTGTCCGCGGCGTACGAGGGCGGCTCGGGGTTGACTCTCGCGTACGTCGCGGGCGGCGCGGCCGCCGCCACGAGGACCGTGGCGGTGAGGACGCGCCGGCTGAGCTTGAGCATGAGGTTCTCCGTGCGTTCGTTGACCGGTCGCGAAGGTACGAGCGCGCGCGCCGACGCGCATCGGGAGAACTCCCCATGTTGCGGCGCCGTCCGGCTACGGGCGCCGGGCCCGGATCACGACGCGCGCGCCCCGGGCCGGGATCATCGTGACGTTGCGGTGCTTGGCGTGCTCGGGCTCGGGCTCGGCCGCCGCGAGGTCGAGGCGGCGGGCCATCTCCGACAGGACCACGCGCTGCTCGGCCATCGCCAGCGCCGCGCCGAGGCAGCGGCGGATGCCGCCGCCGAACGGGATCCACTCGTAGGTGCCGGGCTTGCGGCCCGCCCAGCGCTCGGGCCGGAACGCGAACGGGTCGGGGTAGAGATCGTCGCGATGGTGCAGGAGGAGGATGCTCATCGTCACGGCGGTGCCGGCCGGCACCGCGTAGGCCCCGAGCCGCCACGGCACCGTGACGCGGCGCCCGATGACCGGGATCACCGGTCGCGAGCGCATCGCCTCCTGGATCGTCGCCTCGACCACCTCGGCCGCGTCGTCGTCGCCGCGGACCGCCTCGAGGAGGCGCTCGTGGGCGGCCGGGGTGCGCACTAGGCGCTCCCACGTCCACGCGAGCTGGTTGGCCGTCGTCTCGTGGCCGGCGAGCACGAGCGTGAGCAGCTCGTCGCGCAACTCGCGGTCGGTGAGCGCTTCGCCCTCCTCCGTCCGCGCGCGGATGAGCAGCGAGAGGATGTCGCGGCGCTCCTCGGTGTCGGCTGCTTCCCGGCGCGCACGGATGACCGCGTAGGTCGGGCGGTCGAGCAGCCCGAGGCCGGCCCGCTGGAGGCCGACCGGCTCGTCGCGCCCGACGTTCATGAGCTCGGCCACCTGGGCGAGCGGGAGCGTCGAGGCGTAGAGGAGCGAGCGCGTCGCGCGGCGCAGCGCGAACTCGGGCGAGCCGAGCGCCGGGCGCCCGTCGATCCCGAAGATCCCGCCCATGATCACGTCGAGCGTGATCGCCTGCATGCGCGGCGCGAGCGCGATCGGGCGCCCGACCGGCCAGCGGTCGATCGCGCGCTCGACGGCGTCGGCGATCATCTGCGCGTACTGCGCGATCGCCTCGCCGTGGAAGGCGGGAAGCAGGAGTTTGCGCTGGCGCATGTGGCGCTCGCCGACCGCGGTGAGCACGGAGCTCGGCCCGACGACGGGCCGCAGCGGCGACTCGCCGGTCAGCGACGGCGCCTGCTCCGGGCGGGCCGTGAACAGCGAGCGCACGTGGTCGGGGTGCGACGTCATGACGATCGCGCCCGGTTGCGTGCCACGGATCGCGAAGACCTCGCCGAGCTTCCGGCGGGCCTTGAAGACGAACTCGATCTGGCGCTGGTTGAAGCGCAGCATCTGCGCCGCGCGCGGGAGCGGGACGACCGGAGGCCGGGGCAGCCGCTGGAGCTCCTCCGCGTCCGTCGGGCCGGCGGGCGAGGGCGGCGCTGTGCCGACTAGGCAGTTGGCGGCCGGCTGATCGACGATCGCGCTCATGACATCGATCTTTGTAGCATGAATCGATGTCATATTGGCCCCCGGCCTGTCCCGCGCGGGCTGTTCGCTCAGCCCCCGACGAGGCCGAGCTGGAGCGCCTGACCGAGGTCGTCGCGGACCGACTCAGTGCTCGATGACCTTGCCGTCCTGCAGGCGCCAGATGTGGATGTGCTCGACGGCGAACTCCTTGCCCGTCGGCGCGCGCCCGAGGAACTCGCCCACGTGGTGGCCGTGCATGGTCACGCGGGCGACGACCTTGTCGCCCTCGCAGATCTCGTCCTCGATCTCGGCCCGCATCGGTCCCCAGAGGTCGCGCAGCCAGCCGACCGTGACCTTGAGCCCCTCCGGTCCCTGGGGATGTCCGGCCGGCGCCTCGTGGTTGACGAAGTCCGGGTGGACGAGCTCGTCCGCGGAATCGAGCTCGCCCTTCTCGGGGGGAATCGCGCGTCCGAGATCCAGCTTCGGCACCCATGCGGTGCACAACCTCGATCTCACGCCCCGACTCGGCCGCCAGCCGCGGCGCCCTACTCCTCGATGCCCCGGCGCGCCCCGCGCGCGCCCGGCAATCTCCCCTACCCCGCTGCCGTCGTGCCCTCGGCCGCGCGCGCCCCGTGCCCGAGCATGAGCTCGCGCTGGACGCTGCGCTCCTCGGGCCCCTGGCGCTCGCGGCGTCGCCAGACGTTGTCGGAGCCGAGCTCCCACGCGTTGGTGTCGTCGGCGAAGCAGCGCTCGAGCGTGTCGAGGAGGTCGTCGCGGAGCACCGGCGCCTCGACCGGGGCGGTGAGCTCCACGCGCGTGTCGAGGTTGCGCGGCATCAGGTCGGCCGAGCCGATGTAGACCTTCGTCTCCTCGCCGCGGCGGAAGGCGAAGATCCGCGAGTGCTCGAGGAAGCGCCCGACGATCGAGACGACGCGGATGTTCTCCGAGAAGCCCTCGAGTCCGGGCACCAGGCAGCAGATCCCGCGGATGTTGAGGTCGACCGGCACGCCCGCCTGCGAGGCCCGGTAGAGCGCGCGGATGCACGTGCGGTCGACGAGCGAGTTCATCTTCAGCGCGATGCGGACGTCCTCGCCGCGCTCCTTCGCGGCGGTCGTGCTCTCGATCTCGGCGACGATCCCGTCGCGCAGGAAGTTGGGGGCCACGAGCACCTGCCGGTAGCGGCGCGGGCGCGCGAAGCCGGTGAGGAAGTTGAACATGTCCCCGGCGTCGGCGCCGATCTGCTCGTCGGCCGTGAAGAGACCGAAGTCCGTGTACAGCCGCGCGGTCTTCGGGTGGTAGTTGCCGGTGCCGATGTGGACGTAATGGCGCACGCCGTCGCCCTCGCGGCGGATGACGAGGATGCACTTGGCGTGGGTCTTCAGCGCCGGGTGCCCGTAGACGACGTGGACGCCCGCCTCCTCCAGCGCGCGCGCCCAGCCGATGTTCGCGCGCTCGTCGCCGCGCGCCTTGAGCTCGACCATGCACACCGCCTGCTTGCCGCGCTCGGTCGCGCGGATCAGTGCCGGCACGAGCGGCGTGTCGTCCGACGTCCGGTACACGGTCATCTTGATCGCGAGCACGTCGGGGTCCTCGACCGCCTGCGACACGAAGCGCTCGACCGACGTCGACCAGGAGTCGTACGGGTGGTGCACCAGCACGTCGCCCTGGCGGATGACGTCGAAGATGTCGACGCCCTCGCCGTCGTCGCCTTGCAGCCGCGGCTGGGTGACCGGCGTCCACGGCGCGTCGCGCAGCTCGCCGAACCCGGGCAGCTTGACGATCTGCCA
>DATNGY010000296.1:0-3158 GCA_035605735.1 Solirubrobacteraceae bacterium | reverse complement strand
TGAGCTCGGTCGCGGTCGAGCTCGCCGGTCGCGAGCGGACCTGGCCGCGCGTCGCGCCGCGCGCCGCGGGCGCGGTCGCCCTCGCGACCGTGGTCGTCAGCGGCGTGGCCGTCGCCCTCGCCGGCGCCGCGGCCGACGACGCCTACCTTGTCCCCGGGCTTGCCCGCGCGCGGGCCGCCTGGCTCTCGGGACCGCTCGCCGGCCTCGGCCTCGCGACGCCGCTGCGCGGCGTGCTCGTGGAGATCGCGGTGATGACGCTCGCCTATGCCGCGGCGGTCGCCCTCGCGCCGCGCGTGCGGTTGCGGTGGGTGGCGGCGGCGGTCGCCCTCCTGCACGGCGTGTTCCTGCTCGCTCCGCCGCTGCTCTCGAACGACGTCTTCAGCTACGCGGACGTCGCCCGGCTCGGCGGCCTCTACCACCTCGATCCGTACGTGCGACCGCCGTCGGCCGAGCGCCACGACGCGCTCTACGTGTTCGTCCACTGGCGTCACACGGTCACGGTCTACGGCCCGCTGTTCACGCTCGGCGCCCGGGCGCTCGGGCACCTGTCGCGGGCGACCCTGGTGTGGGCGTTCAAGGCGATGGCGGCGGTCGCCGGCCTCGGCTGCACTGCGCTCGTGGGCTGGATCGCGCACCGCCGGGGCCGCCCGGTCGGGCGGGCGGTGGCGGCGTTCGGGCTCAACCCGGTCGTGCTCGTCTGGTCGGTCGGCGGCGCCCACAACGACCTGCTGATGCTGCTGGCGCTGCTCGCGGGCGTCGCCCTGACGCTCGGCGCGCGGCCGGCGATGGGCGGCGCGATGGTCGTCTGCGCGGCCGCGATCAAGGCCACCGCCGGGTTGGCGATCCCGTTCCTGCTGGTCGGGAGCGGGCGCCGCGCCCGCGTGCTGGTCGGCGTCGGCGCCGCCGCCGCCGCCGTGCTCGCCGCGACGTTCGCTTCGTTCCCGGACCACGCGCACGGGATGGTGACCGCGCTCGAGCGCGAGCAGCGGCTCGTCGGCATCGCGAGCGTGCCCCAGGCGCTCGCCTACGCGCTCGGCCTCGCCGCGGTGACCGCGCCCGAGCGGCTCGTGCTCCACGTGCTGCTGGCCGTGTGGCTGGCGGGGCTGCTCGTCTGGGTGCTCCGCGGCGGCGATTTCGTCGCGGCGACGGGCTGGGCGTTGCTCGGCGTGATCGTGGCATCGACGTGGCTGCTGCCGTGGTACCTGGTCTGGCCGCTGGGATTCGGGGCGGCGGCCGTGGACCGGCGGCTGCTGATCGCCGCCAGCGGCGTGGCGCTGCTGTACGTGATCGGGCACGTTCCGGTGAACTGAGCTCGCCGCGCCGCACCTCTGTGCGGCGGCCCGCGTTGCAGCCTCGGAATGCCCCTCCGCGTGGTCCTCTGCGCGCTCGCGCTGCTGCTCGTCCTGGCGGTCGTGGAGCCGGTCGCACCCGGAACGCCCGCGTCCTCGGTGGCCCGCGTCGATCCCCTGATCGGGACGCAGGACCGCGGGAACACGTTCCCGGGCGCGGCGCTGCCGTTCGGGATGGTCCAGCTGAGCCCGGACGACGGCGGTCAGGCCGGCTACGACTACGACAACACCCGCATCGACGGCTTCAGCCACACCCACCTCTCGGGCGTCGGGTGCCCCGCCCTCGGCGAGGTCCGCGTCATGCCGACGACCGGCGCGGTCGACTCCACGCGCCCCTCGCGCTTCGGGTCGCACTTCAGCCACTCGAGCGAGGTCGCGCGCCCCGGCTACTACGGGGTCGACCTGCGGAAGTACGGCATCCGCGCGGAGCTGAGCGCGACCGCGCGGACCGGGTGGCACCGGTACACGTTCCCGGCGACGCAGCAGGCCAACGTCCTCTTCGACCTCGGCCGCGCGATCATGCCGGTCCTGGGGTCCGAGGTCGACGTCGTCGGCGATCGCACGCTCGAGGGCCGGCTGCAGACTGGCCGCTTCTGCGGCTCCCGCGACCGGCACGCGGTCTACTTCAGCGCGCGCTTCGACCGGCCGTTCGCCGCGTTCGGGACGTGGCGCGGCGATCGGCGCTCCCCCGGCACGCGGCATTCGGACGCCGGTCGCGACTCCGACGGCGCCTGGGTGACGTTCGACGCGAGCTCCGACCGCGACGTCGTCCTGCAGGTCGGTCTCTCCTACACCGGCATCGCGGGCGCGCGGCGCAACCTCGCGACCGAGGCCCGCGGGCGCACGTTCGACACGGTCGCGCAGAGCGCCGCGCGCTCGTGGGGCTCGATGCTCGCGCGGGCGCGCGTCGCGGGCGGCCCCGCGTCGCGCCGCGCCGTCTTCGCCACCGCGCTCTACCACGCCTTCCTGCACCCGAACGTCATCGCGGACGTCGACGGCGCCTACACGGGGGCCGACGGGCGCGTTCGCGTCGCCCGCGACCACGTGCCGATGGGCAACCTCTCGCTCTGGGACACGGTCCGCTCCCAGAACGCGCTGCTCGAGCTGCTGGCGCCGGACGTGGCCCGCGACGTGGCCCTGTCGGTGCTCGCGGCAGCCCGCGACGGCGGGTGGCTGCCGCGGTGGTCGCTGCTGACGTCGGAGACGAACATCATGACCGGCGACCCCGTGACGCCGTTCCTCGTCGAGAACTGGTCCGCGGGCGTGCTCGCCGGCCACGAGGACGAGGCCTACCGGGCCCTGCGGCGCAACGCGTTCCGCGAGCCGCCGGCGCGCTTGCGGACGACCGGGCGCGCGGGCAACCGGTGGTACGACCGGAGCGGGTACATCCCGCGCGGCGTCTCGTGCCCGAACAAGGGCGGCGGGTCGGACTGCCGGCGGCCGGCCTCGGCGTCGCTCGAGTACGCGGCCGCCGACGCCTCGCTCGCAGTCATGGCCCGCGCCCTGGGCCACCGCGCGGACGCGACCCGCCTCGCCCGCCGCGGCCGGGCGTACCGGACGCTGTGGGACCGCAGCATCGGGACCTTCCGCCCGCGCGAGTGCGACGGCCGCTGGACGTCCCCATACGACCCGACCGACGGCGCGCACCAGTTCCACGAGGGCGGCGCCTACCAGTACCAGTGGCTCGTCCCGCAGGACCCGGCCGGGCTCGTGGCGCTAATGGGCGGCGCGCGCGCCGCCGCCCGGCGCCTGGACGCGTTCTTCGCCTACGGCGTTTTGCTGCGCGATCCGGTCGGCACGGCCCGGCGG
>DATNGY010000295.1:0-2583 GCA_035605735.1 Solirubrobacteraceae bacterium | reverse complement strand
GACGTCGACGTGGATGACCTCGGCGCCGGCGGCGACGACCTCGCGGACCTGCTCGCGCAGCCGGCCGAAGTCGGCGGCGAGGATCGACGGGGCGATCCGCGGCGTCATACCTCGACGAGCATCGAGCCACCGCAGTGGTTGCAGACCGTCGTCGCCGTGCTCGACATGCGCACGATCGTCGAGTGCTCGCCGCAATCCGGGCACACGGAGCGCAGCTCGAACCGGTGCAGGCAGTAAACGCAGCGATAGCGACCAGGGAGGTTCGGCGCCGGGCGCAGCCACGGCTCATGGCATGCGGGGCACGTCAGCCCCAGGTCAACCTCCATTGCGGGCAATATAGAAGCCGTCGGTGCCGTCGCGGTGTGGAAAGGTCCGCAGCGCGGCCGGATCAGCGAGCCGCTCCTCCGGCGGGGACAGCGTGCAGACCGAGTAGACGAGGGCGCCGCCCGGTCGCAGCGCCCGGTGCGCCGCGGCGAGCAGCGCGTCCTGCTGGGCCGCGAGTGCGACGATCGACTCGGGGCTGGCGCGCCAGCGCAGATCCGGGTGCGAGCGCAGCGTGCCCAGCCCGCTGCATGGCGGGTCCAGGAGCACGCGGTCGAAGCCGCGGGCGCCGTCGAACGCGCGCGCGTCGGCGTCGACGACCGTGACGTTGCGGGCGCGCATGCGGGCGCACGTCGCCCGCAGCGCGCGGGCGCGGCCGGGGTGGCGCTCGACGGCCACGACCTCCCCCTCCCCGCCCATGAGCGCGGCCAGGTGCGTCGTCTTGCCGCCGGGCGCGGCGCAGAGGTCGAGGATGCGCTCGCCGGCGCGCGGTCCGAGCGCCGGCGCCACGAGCTGCGACGCGCGCGACTGCGGCGTGAACGCGCCGGCGGCGTAGCCGGGATGGCCGAGGGCGTCGAAGCGCCCGTCGACGACGACCGCGTCGCCCGCGCGGCGGCCCGGGACGTCGCTCAGGTCGAAGTCGACGAGCGCGTTGACCCGCAGCGCGAGCTCCGCGGGCTCGTTGTTGGCGGCGAGCAGGGCGCGCGCCTCGTCGGGCCCGAGCCACTCCCACCACCGGCGCACGAGCCACTCGGGGTGGCTGTGGACGACGGCGGCGCCCTCGGGGGTGTCGTCGGCGGGCAGGGCGACGCCGTCGCGCGCGACGCGGCGCAGGGCGGCGTTGACGACGGCGTGTCCGGGGCTGGGCTTGGCGAGCTCGACGGCGTCGGCGACCGCGGCGTGGGCGGGCACGCCGTCGAGGTAGAGGAGCTGGAAGAGCCCGAGCTGGAGCGCGGCGCGGACGCCCGGCTCGAGCCGGCCGCGGGCCGTGCGCGCGATGACCCAGTCGAGCGTCCCGCGCCGCTGAACGGTGCCGAACGCGAGCTGCTTGGCGAGCGCCCGGTCGCGCGGGCCGAGGCCTCGGGCCTCGCCGTGGAGCGCGCGGTCGGCGTAGGCGCCCTCGGCCAGAGTCCGCAGCACGACGGCGTGGGCGGCGCGGCGGGCGGGAGCGATGGGCATGACCTCGTGGTAGCACTCGGGCGCGGCCCGCTCGGTCCGGCCGTGCTCGTTCAGCGACTCGGAGCGAGGCCGCGCGCCCAGCGCGCGAGCTCGTCGACGAGCCCGGCCGCGCCCGCGAGGTGCCAGCGCGGCTCGCCGTCGAGGACCGCGGTCGTCCCGCCCGCCTCCTCGACGAGCAGCCGCCCGGGCAGCCAATCCCAGGGGTCGACGTTCGGCTGCGCCCAGCCGTCGACGCGCCCCGCGGCGACCCAGGCCAGCTCCAGGGTCCCCGCGCCGCCGGTGCGCACGATCCCGGCCGCATCGACGAGCGCGGCCAGCAGCGCGCCCCGGTCCGCGGCCTTGTCCTGACGCAGGAACGTCGCGACCGCGGCCTCCGCCAGCGTGCGGCCGGCGCGCACCGCCAGCGCGCGGCCGTCGAGCCTCGCTCCCTCGCCGCGCGCTGCGACGAAGAGCTCGTCGCGCAGCGGGTCGCAGACGGCGGCGGCGAGCACGTCGTCGCCGGCCGCGAGCGCGAGCGCCGTGCACCACTGCGGGATCCCCGAGACGTAGTTGAAGGTGCCGTCGAGGCCGTCGACGACCCACCGGCGGGCACCGGTCGCGCGCGCGCCCTCCTCCCCCACGATCCCTTCCTCCGGGCGCTCGTCGCGAAGGAGCCCGGCGATCGCGCCCTCGGCGGCGCGGTCGGCGGCGGTGACGAGGTCCACGGGACCGCCCTTCGCCGCGACGTCGAGGCGGTCGCGTCCGACCGCGAGCGCGGCCGCCGCGCCCACGCGCGCCGCCCGGGCGGCGAGCTGCGCGTCGGGGCTCATCGCGCGTGGCCGCGGAGGTACTCCGCGTAGGACATCGGGCGCCCGCCCGGGGGCTGGACCTCGAGCAGCTCGAGCGTCCCGTCCTCGCGCGCGCGCGCCCGCCGGACGCCGAGGTACGAGCCGTCGGGCAGCGCCAGGCGCGCCCCGATGTGCGGGTGCAGCGCCCGCACGACGCGCTCCTGCTCGATGGCCGGCGCCGATGGGTCGAGGATGCGATCGCGCGCGCTGATCTTCTCCGCGTAGGTCACGCCGTCCTCGGGCTGGGGGCGCAGCG
>DATNGY010000294.1:0-2008 GCA_035605735.1 Solirubrobacteraceae bacterium | reverse complement strand
GAGCGAGCACGCGCGTGTTGCGCACGGCGAAGTCGAGCTGGTCGCGCGTCCGGGCGTAGCGCTCGAGCTCGAGCCGGGCCGAGCGGCGCGGCGGCGTGAGCCGCACGGTCTCGCGGCCGACCCGCAGCGCCTCGTCGAGCGCCGCGATGCGCGCGTCGATCGCCCGCGCGCTGACGAGCGCCCGCTCGGCCGTGGCCGCGTCCCCGTCGCCGAGGGCGCGCCCGATGTCGGTCAGCGTCCGCCCGAGGTCGGCGAGCACGGTCTGTCCCGCGCGGCCCACGAAGAGCCCCGGGTTGGGCGGGAACAGCAGGGCGTGCGCGACGAGCGCGACGGCGCCGCCGATCAACGCCTCGAGCGGACGCTCGATCGTCAGTCCGGCGCCCGCGCGCTCGAGCGAGACGAGGATCAAGGCGGAGACGGCCGCCTCGCCGACGAGCAGCTCGTGGCCACCTAGGACCACGGCGGCCGACATGGCCAGGGCGACCATGACGCCGATCTGGACCGGGCCGGTGCCGATGAGGTGGATGATCGTGTCTGCGACCACGAGGCCGACGACGACCCCGCCGATGACCGCCGCCGCGCGCTGCGCGCGCTGCCCGACCGACGTGCCGAGGGCGATGACGGCGGCGATCGACGCGAAGACCGGGGCCGGGTCGGAGAGCAGCAGCTCGGCGGCATACCACGCGGCGACAGCGGCGACCGCCGTCTGGACGATCGGCCACAGGCGCTGGCGCAGGCGCAGCGCCGTCCAGCGCAGGCGGACGCGCGGCGAGGCGGAGAGGGCTCGGGCAAAGGTCATGGCTCGTCGCTTCAGGATCGGTCGTGCGGACCGGGGTTGTCGACCGACCGTCGGTCGAAGCCGCGCCCGACGCGCGGTTGGTGCCCCCGGCCCCTCTTCGAGGCTAGCGAGCACACGTTCGCGTGCGCACCCCGCTTAACGGATCGTCACATTCGCCTGGCGAACGAGCGCCGCGCAATCCCAGTTGCGAGCGCCGGAGCCGCCCGCCCACAGCCGCGCCGCGAGGCGATCCTGCTCGGGCTTCGTCGCCTGGTAGGCGTGCGGCGTGCTGCCGCCCAGGCGCCGCCAGGTGGCGTCGATGAACTGGTAGTACCCCGACGCCGTCGCCCAGTTGGGCGCGACGTTCTGCCCGCCGGACTCGCACTGCACGATCGTCCACGGGATCGCCCACGGGCCGCCGGGCCCGACCGCTCCGGCGGCGCGGGCCTGCGCGGCGAGCAGCCGCGAGAGCTCGCGCTCCGCTCGCCGGCGGCCGGCGACGGTGGCGCCCAGCGCGGCGAGCTTCGCGGCCCGCGCGCGGGCGAGGGTGTCCCGGCGCACGCGCAGCGCGGTCGCGACGCCGGCGACGGCGTTGCGCTCGCGCTCGACCGCGAGCGTCTGCTCGCGCTGTCGCGGCTCGAGCCGAGCCAGCGTGCGCTCGACGCCGACCGCCTCGTCGCGCGCGGTGCGCACGGCGGTGACGATCCGGGTGTCGCTGCGCTGGATGCGGTGGAGGAAGTCGAGGCGCTCGAGCACCTCGGCGAAGCCGTCGGCCTCGAGCACGACCGAGACGAAGTCCGGCGCATCGCTCGTGTAGCGGCTGCGCAGCACCGCCGCCAGCGTCCGCCGCCCCGTGGCGAGCCGCGCGCGCAGGCGGACGAGGCGCTCGCGCGTGGCCCGCAGCTGTGCCTGCGTGCGCGCGAGCCGGCGGCGCCACGCGTCGAGATCGGCCTGCACGGCCGCGAGCCGGCGCTCGAGGATCGCGACCTGCGCCGCCGTCCGGCGCTCGAGCGCCCCGAGCCGCGCGGCGGCCGAGGAGAGCTGCGCCTCGCGGCCCTTCGAGCGCTCGATCTGCGTCCGCAGGCTGCCCGGGTCCTGCGCGGCGGCGGGTGGCCGGCTGAGCGCGACCGCGGCGACGAGCGCGAGGACGAGGGCGGCGCCGCAGGCGCCCCATCGAGCCGATGCGATTGTGGGCCGGACCATCCGGCCGCCCGACGCTAGCGATCCGGT
>DATNGY010000293.1:0-4989 GCA_035605735.1 Solirubrobacteraceae bacterium | reverse complement strand
GTGACCTCGTGCAGCCGCGCGACGTCCCGCCGACTCACCGACGATTCGGTCACCGTCGCGACGTACGCCTCGATGTCGGCGGGCGCCAGGCCCCGCAACGGGATCCTCCGGCCGACCCGCGCGAGCTCGGCGAAGACATCGGACAGCTCGCGCACGCGCTTGTCGGCCTCGCGGTAAGAGGCGACGAGCAGGATCCTCGCCTCTGCCAGCGCTTCGCCCAGATAGCGCAGCAGCAGCAGCGACGGCTCGTCGCCCGCGTGCAGGTCGTCCAAGACGACGACGACCGGACGCGCGCCGCAGGCCTCCGACAGGAACGCGCCCACCGTGTCGAACAGGCGCAGGCGCCCGCCTTGCGGCATCATCGCGCTCCGCGCCGAGCCCGAGCCGGTCGCTACGACCAGCTCCTCGAGGTCGCCCCCCAGCGTGCGGATGACCTGAAGCCAGGGCCAGTACGGCGGCGCGCCGCCCTCCTCCCAGCAGCGACCCGTGGCGACGCGCATCCCGCGCTGGGAACCGAGCCGCGCGAGCTCGCTCATCAGCCGGGTCTTGCCGATGCCCGGCTCGCCCGTGACAAGCACTAGCGAGCCGCGGCCGGACCCGGCCTCCTCGAGCGCGGACTCGAGCTCCGCCAGCTCGTGGATGCGGCCGACGAACGGTCGCAGCGAGGATCGCCCGGCGACCGCGGGAGGAGCGATCGGCTGGCCCGCGCCCCTCTGCATCGGCCAAGTCTCGACCCGTCCGCGCGGGCTGTCCAGCGAGCGGCGGGTCGGCGACCGTCGCTGCGGCGCGGGCCGCCGCGCCAACTTATGATCCGCGCCGTGGTGCCCGAACATGCCGCGAAGGCCGCGAAGCTGAGCGTGGGCGTGGCGGTCGTGGCGGCGCTGGCCGCGATCGTCGTGCTCGTCGCGGCCCCCTGGAATCATCGCGATCGCGGGCCCGAGGTGTCGGCGCCGCGCGCGTTCCCCGCGGCTGAGCGCCGGCTGCTCTCGCACGTCCCGCTGGCGGTCCGTCACACGTGCGCGCGGGCCAGGCTCGACTCCTCGGCCACGCCGCACGACGTCGTGCTCTGCGCCACGCCCAGGTCCGGCGGCACCTTCTACGCGGCGTTCCCGGACGCGGTGCAGATGCGCAGCTACCTGCTCTCGCCGCGCCTCGGCCCGACGGCGCCGTGCCTGACCGGATGTTGCCTGGACCGCTGGAACGTCTTCTCCGAGGTCGTCCGCTCACGAGCCCCGCGCGCCGATGCCTACAAGTGCTACAGCACGAGCGACGGCGAGTACATCGAATGGACGCGCGACGACCTGAAGATCTTCGCGTGGATGAAGGCGCCGAAGGGCCAGCGCCGGGAGCTGCTCAGGGCGTGGCGCGTGGCGGGGCCGATCTAGTGGGCCCTCCCGCGCCATTTGACCGGAAACGGCGGACGCCGGTCACCGCCCGGAGGTCCGACCACCGGCCTGCGGCCGGCGGTGCCCGTCGACCCTTGAAAGACCTCCCGTCTTCCTGCGGGTCTGCGTCCTTGCCGGCCGGCGCCGGCGCCTCGCCGTTTCCGGCCCAACGTCACGAGAAGACCCACTAGTGGCCGACGACCTCGCGCGCTTTGTTGCGGTCATGCCGTTCGCCGTCGAGCTGGGCATCGTGCTCGAGGCGGCCGGCCCCGACGAGGCGCGCGGGCGCCTGTCCTGGGCGCCCGAGCTCTGCACGGCCGGGGGCGTCCTGCACGGCGGCGTCCTCATGGCCCTCGCCGACAGCGTCGGCGCGGTCTGCGCCTCCCTCAACCTCCCCGAGGGCGCGACGACGACGACGACGAGCTCCAGCACGGTCTTCCTGCGCGGCGTCCGCGAGGGCGAGGTCGCCGCGACGGCCCGTCCCCTGCACGCCGGGCGCACGGTCGTCGTCGTCCGGACGGACCTCGCCGACGGCGCCGGGCGACCGGTCGCCCAGGTCACGCAGACCCAGGCCGTGCTCGCCGCTCCGTGACGCTCAGCTGGGAAGGCTCGAGCCCGCGAAGACGAAGAACCAGATCGCGAAGGCGAGCAGCGCGAGCCCGACGCTCCAGGCCATGACGACGTCGAGCACCGTGCTGCGGCGGCGGGTCCGGTCGTCGCGCATCGAGCGCAGCCACGCCGCCCGGGCCGGCGGAGGGGCGGTGCCCGCGAGGCGGCCGTACGCGCGGTCGAGCATGCCCAGGAGCTTGCCCATGGCGGCGACCGAGAGCGCGATCGCGGCCAGGACGAGGACGTAGAGCGCGAACGAGGGCCGCGAGGAGCTCGAGACGCGCGAGGCGAGGTAGAGCCACGCGACCGGCAGGCCGAGCCACATGACGACCGAGCCCGCCGCCATGAGCGCGATGAGCCCGACGCCCTTGAGGCGGTTCAGCCGCGGATCACCAGGCCTGGGGGGCTCCGCAGTGGGGGCAGGCGACCGACGTGGAGACATCGGCCTTGAACACATACCCGCACGTGCACGTGTACGTCGCGCGGTCGTCCGGGCCGCCGGACTCGCGCATCCGGCGTTCGTCGAAGAGGTCTCGGGCTGTCGCGGGCTCCTCGGGCGGCGCCGGGTCCGGGGCCCGCTCGACGCGCTCGCTCACCTCGCTCCGCTTGCGACGGCGGCTGCCCTTCTTGGCGGGTCGGGTAGGAAGGAGGCGCATGGTCACACCCATACAGACGCACGTGGGCGCCGAAGGTTTCTCCCCTGGCGCGCAAACATGCGTCGACGGGCCCGACGGGCGCGTCTGCACGCGATCGTGCGGGGCCGTGCGCGGCGTGCGCTCCGTACACTTGCGGTGGTCGTGGACCCGTCCCGCAAGCGCAGGATCCGCCTCGTCGTGGCCCTCTCCGCCGCCGTCGTGCTGGCAGGCGCGCTCGCCTACACGAGCTTCTCCGCCTCGAGCGAGGCGGTGGGACCGTCGAAGCTGCTGGCCAGCGCGGGCAGCGGCCGCTCCTACCAGCTGACCGGGAAGGTCGTCGACGGCTCGATCCGCCATCGGGGAGACGCGACGCTGTTCCGCGTTCGCGACCGCACGGGCCGCACGTCGGTGCCGGTCCGCTACGTCGGCACGGTGCCCGACCCGTTCCGCGACGGTCGCGAGGTGATCGTGACCGTGCGCAAGCAGGGCGCGATCTTCGAGGGCGAGCGCGACTCGCTCGTGACGAAGTGCCCCTCGAAGTTCACCGACAAGCGCAACGCGCCCGTGTGACGTGGCGACGGTCGGCCGCGCCTGCCTGCTCCTCGCCCTCGCCGTCTGCGCATACGGCATCGCCGCGTCGCTCCACGGCGCGCGGACCGGGCGCCGCGACTGGGTGGACTCCGGCCGGCGCGCCGTCTACGGCCTCGCGCTGCTGACCACCGCGGCCTTCGCGATCCTCGAGGTCGCGTTCCTGCGCTCGGACTTCTCGTACACGGTCGTCGCCACGCACTCGTCGACGACGACGCCGACCTTCTACCGCTTCGCGGCCGCGTGGTCCTCGCAGGAGGGCTCGCTGCTGCTGTGGGTGTGGCTGCTCTCGGTGTGGTCGAGCCTCGTGCTGTTCCTCGTGCGCCGCCGGCTGCGCGACGTCGCGCCCTACGCGACCGCCGTGCTGCTCGGCTTCGGCGCGTTCTTCGCCGGGCTGCTCGTCTTTGCCGCCTCGCCGTTCGAGACGCTCGCGACGGCGCCGGCGGAGGGATCGGGGCTGAACCCGCTCCTGCGTCACCCGAGCATGATGATCCACCCGCCGATGCTCTACTCGGGGTACACGCTGTTCGCGGTGCCCTTCGCGTTCGCGGTCGGCGCGCTCGTCGTGCGGCGCATCGACGCCGAGTGGATCACGGCGACGCGGCGCTTCGCGCTGGCCGCGTGGTTCTTCCTGGGGATCGGCATCCTGCTCGGCGCCCGCTGGTCGTACGCCGAGCTCGGGTGGGGCGGCTACTGGGCGTGGGACCCGGTCGAGAACGCCTCGCTGCTGCCATGGTTGACCGGCACGGCGTTCGTGCACTCGATCATGATCCAGGAGAAGCGGGGCATGCTGAAGGTCTGGAACGCCTCGCTCGTGCTGACCACCGGCATCCTCGCCGTGCTCGGGACGTTCCTCGTGCGCTCGGGCATCCTCGACTCGATCCACGCCTTCGGCGCGTCGACGCTCGGCGTCCCGTTCGTGACGCTGATCGCGCTCATGATCGGCGGCTCGGTCGCGCTCGTCGTCACGCGCCGCGACCGCCTGCGCTCCGAGCACCAGCTCGACTCGCTGCTCTCCCGCGAGGCGGTGTTCCTGGGCAACAACCTCGTCCTCGTCGGGCTGGCGTTCGTCGTCTTCTGGGGCACGTTCTTCCCGCTGATCTCCGAGGCCGTCACCGGCACGAGGTCGGCCGTCGGACCGCCGTGGTTCGATCGCTATACGGTCCCGCTCGCGCTCGTGCTCGTGCTGCTCTCGGGCATCGGGCCGGTCATCGCCTGGCGGCGGGCGACGTGGGCGAGCGTGCGCCGGGCGTTCCTGGTGCCCGGCGCGGCCGCGGCCACGACGCTCGTCGTGCTCGTGGCCGCCGGCGTCACCGCCAGCGTGACCGCGCTGCTCATGTTCGTGGTGGCGACGTTCACGGTCGTCGTCGTCGTCCAGGAGCTCTGGCGGGGCACCGTCGCGCGGCGGGCGATGTCGGGGGAGCCCCCGCCGCGCGCGCTCGTCTCGCTCGTGCGCCGCAACCGGCGGCGCTACGGCGGCTACATCGTCCACCTGGGGATGGCTGTGCTCTTCGTCGGCGTGGCGGCGTCCTCGGCCTTCCAGCACGCACGCGACGTCCGCCTCGCCCCCGGCCAGACGGCGCGGGTCGGCGGCTACGACGTGCGCTACGTGCGCCCGACGGCCGCCGTCGTGCAGCCCGGCCGGCGCGTCGAGAAGGTCACGCTCGGCGCGATCCTCGACGTCTCGCGCAAGGGACGCCACGTCGCAACGCTGCGCACGGAGCGCGGCTACTACCCCGCCCAGGCGCCGTCCGGGACGCTCGTGCGCGCGC
>DATNGY010000292.1:0-5403 GCA_035605735.1 Solirubrobacteraceae bacterium | reverse complement strand
ATGCCCGGGCGGAGGTCCTCGAGGAGGCGCTCGCCGATCTCGCCCGCGACGAGCGCGACGCGCTCGACGCGCTGATCTCGCGCGTGCTCGTGCGGTTCATCCGCGGACCGGGGGCGACGCGCTGGATGTGCCGGCGCTGCGACATGGCCGCGTGCGGCCGCGATGCCGGGCGCTGCCCCGTCGCCAACGCCGCGCGCGAGCGCTACGGCTGATCGCGCTCCATCTCCGCGGGCGCCTCGACGCCGAGCAGGTCGAGCGCCCGGGCGATCGTCCGCTGGGCGGCGACCGAGAGCCGCAGCCGCCACGTCTCCAGCGCCTCGGGCTCGGCGCCGACGACGAGGCAGTCGCGGTAGAAGGCCGTGAAGACCTGGGCGAGCTCGAGCGCGTAGGCCGCGATCCGGTGCGGCGCGCGCCGCACCGCCGCCTCGGACGCCTCGTCGGGGAACGCGAGCAGCTTCTTGACGAGCTCGCGCTCGCTCGGGTGCAGCGTCACCTCGCCGGCCGGCGCCGCGAGCGCGCGCGCCACGCGCTCCTCCCCCGCCTTGCGCCGGACCGAGGCGATCCGCGCGTGGGCGTACTGCACGTAGAAGACCGGGTTCTCGGCCGACTGCTCGCGGGCGAGGCGGAGGTCGAGAGCGACGGTCGAGTCGTGCGAGCGCTGGAGCATGAAGAAGCGGGTCGCGTCGACGCCGATCTCGGCGATGAGGTCGTCGAGCGTGACGAACTCGCCGCGGCGCTTGGACATCGACGCCCGCGCGCCCTCCTCGACGATGTGCACGAACTGCAGCAGCGGCGCCTCGAGCCGGTCCGGGTCGGCGCCGAGGGCGGCGAGCGCGGCTCGCAGCCGGGCGACGTAGCCGTGGTGGTCGGCGCCGAGCGGGTTGACGAGCCGCTCGAAGCCGCGCTCGAGCTTGTTCTCGTGGTAGGCCACGTCGCGCCCGAAGTAGGTCGGCTCGCCGTTGGAGCGCTCGAGCACGCGGTCCTTGTCGTCGCCGAACGTCGTCGTGCGCAGCCAGAGCGCGCCGTCGGAGCGGTACGTGTGCCCGCGGTCGGCGAGCAGCGCGTTGGCGCGCTCGATCGCGTTCGGGTAGCCCTCGTGCAGCGAGGCCTCGCTGAAGAACGTGTCGAACTCGACGCGGAAGGCGGCGAGCGTGGCCTTGATCCCCGCCAGGAGCAGCTCGACGCCGCGCGCCGCGAGCGCGCCGACGTCGGCGTCGGCGGCGTCCGTGATCGCCGCGGCGAGCTCGCTGACGTAGTCCCCCAGGTAGCCGTCCTCGGGCGGCTCCTCGCCCCGCGCGCGCGCCCGGATCGAGCGCCCGAGGTTGTCGATCTGCGAGCCGGCGTCGTTGAAGTAGTACTCGCGCGAGACCTCGTGGCCGACGAAGGCGAGGATCCGTGCGAGCGCGTCGCCGTAGGCGGCGTGGCGGCCGCTGGCGGCGGTGAGCGGTCCGGTCGGGTTCGCGGAGACGAACTCGAGCAGGACGCGCTCGGCGACGGGCGCGGTACCGCCGCCGAAGCCCTCGCCCGCGTCGAGCACCCAGTCGAGCGCCCGCGTGTACCAGGCGTCGGCGAGGAAGAGGTTCAGGAAGCCGGGGCCCGCGACCTCGACGCGGTCCAGGCGCCGGCCAAGCGCCTCGCGCAGCGCGCCGCCGAGGCGGTCGGCGACTTCGCGCGGCGGCGAGCCGACGACCGGCGCGAGCAGGAGCGCCGCGTTCGTGGCGTAGTCGCCGTGCGCGGCCTGCTTGGGGCGCTCGAGCGTCGGGCGCGAGCGCGGCGAGCCGCCGTCGCCGAGCGCGCCCGCCGCCGCCTCGACGGCGGCGCGCAGCTCGGCCACCGGGGTCGCGGCGGGATCGCGCACGCCTTCGATCATGCCAGCCCGCGCTCAGCCCGCGTCCGGGAAGAAGCTGCGCGCGAGCTCGGCGTGGCGCTCGACGGCGCCGTCGCGCGCGACGGACTCGGTCTGCGCGTCGGCCTTGAGCGCTGTGGCGAGCGCCCGGCCCGCGGTCGCGTCGCGCTCCTCGATGTCGGCGCGGTCCGCCTCGGCCTGGGCGCGCTGCTCCTGGGCGTCGGCGCGCTGCTCGGCCCGCTCCCGACCGGCGGCGCCGGCCGTATGGCCGGCCACAAGACCGGCGAGCGTCCCGATCGCCGTCGCGACCGTCCCGATCACCGCGGCGATGACTTGGCCCGGCTCGCGGGCGTCGTGGAAGGCGAGGACGGCCACGACGAAGACGATCACGATCGCGACGATGCCCGTCACGGCGACGTAGAACGTCAGCCACAGTCGCATCCGGGTGGGGTCGTCGCTCATCGCTGCATGCTCCCTCAGTAGTGGTAGCGCTCGCCCGCGAGGATCTTGTGCGCGCGAAAGAGCTGCTCGAGGAGCACGACCCGCGCGAGCTGGTGGGGAAGCGTCAGCGCGCCGAGCGAGAGCCGATGGTCGGCCCGGTCGAGCTCGAGGCCGAGCGGCCCGCCGATGACGAACCACAGGTCGCGCCCAGTCAGCCGCCGCTCGGCCAGGAAGCGGCTGAAGCCCTCCGAGTCGGGACGCTCACCGTCGACGGCGAGCAGCGAGACGAAGGCGCGCTCCGGCAGCCGGCGCGCCACGCCCTCGTCCTCGCGGACCTCGTGCAGCTCGATCCGCGCGTGCGGGCGCAGCAGCTTCGCGTAGTGGGCCACGTCGTCGGCGAACGGCGGCCGGAGCCGGCCCACCGCCAGGACGCTGATCTTCACCGTTGCGATACTAGGCGCGTGACCGATGACGAGCAGGGCCCCGAGCGGCACATCAACATCCACTTCGAGCCCAAGCACATGGCCGGCAAGTACGCGAACTTCGCGAACGTCAGCCACTCCGACTACGAGTTCACGCTCACCTTCGCCCGCGTCGACCACGAGGTCGACGACGAGGAGATCCCCGGCGTCGTCGTCGCGCGCATCAACCTGTCGCCGCGGTTCATGCGGGAGCTGCTCGACGCGATGGAGGACAACTACTCGAAGTGGCGCACCCGGGAGGGCATCAAGAGCCTGCCGGAGTGGGACGGGCCGCCGGACGCTCCGGACGCTCCGGACGCTCCGCGCTGAACGCAACGGCCAGGCCGATCCGCTCGACCGTCGGCGGGTGGGTGGCCAGCAGCGCGGTCAGCCACCGTGGCGGCGCCGGGTCGGCGAGGTTGCGCACGGCGATCCGCCGCTCGAAGGACACGAACGGCTCGGGAGCGTCCGTGAGCCGCAGCGAGAAGAGGTCGGCGCGGACCTCGATCCGCCGCGAGAGCTGGTTGGCCACGAGCCCGATCGGCGCCACCACGAGACCGGCCGCGAGCGCCAGCGCCGGCACGGTCGCAGGCCCGGGCGGCGCGCCCGCCGGCGCCAGGCCCGCGGCGAGCCGTGCCGCCGCCGCGGTCGCGCTGGGGGCGACGATCGCGGAGAAGGCGAGCCCGCGCATGACGTCGCGGTGGCGCACGTGCGCGAGCTCGTGGGCGACGACGAGGCGGACCTCCTCGCGCGTGAAGTGCTCGAGCAGCGTGTCGAAGAGGACGACGCGCTTCGTCGGGCCGAGCCCCGCGACGTAGGCGTTCGCGCTCGTCGTGCGGCGGCTGGCGTCGACCGCGAAGACCTCGCCCACCCGCACGCCGGCGCGCCCGGCGAGCTCGAGGACGTCGTCGCGGGCCGGCCCCGCGGGCAGCGGATCGAAGCGGTTGAAGAGCGGATCGAGCACGATCGGCGCCGCCCCGGCGAGGAGCGCGCCCAACGCGGTGACGGCGCCGCTCGCCGGCAGCCACCAGCCCGCCCCGCGACGGCGCATGAGGGCGACGGCGCCCGCCGTCACGCCGCCTGCGAACGTCGCGCCGATCGCGGTCGTCTTCCCGACGTCGCCGGCCCATCCGCGCCAGGACTGCGTCGACAGGCCCACCGCGCGCGAGCGCCGGCGCGCGACGGCGGCCAGCGGCAGGCCCGCTGCGGCGAGCGCGACCGAGAGCGCGGCGCCGGCGCCCGCGGCCGCCGCCACCGGCCGCGACCGGCCGCGCGACAGCGCCGCCGGCGGCCGCGCGACGAGCGCGGCGATGAGGGCGAGGTCGACCGCGGCGGAGCCCGCGGCGAGCGCGAGCTGCGGACGCTGGTAGGCGCGCGCGCGTTCGATCTCGGCCGCGGTGAAGTACGATCTGGCGTCGATCGGTGCCGGCGCGAGCCTGCGCTCGCGCGGCCTCAGCAGCAGCACGGCGGCCTCCGCGGCCGCCAGGGCGGCCCCGACGGCGACCATCGAGCCCGACCGCCCGCGTCCGTCCACCCCCGGCACTCTATGCACGTCGCGATCGTCTCCGACATCCACGCCAATCGCCACGCCTTCGAGGCGGTCCTCGAGGCGATCGACCGCACCGCGGCGACCGAGCTGTGGTGCCTGGGCGACGTGGTCGGCTACGGCGCGGACCCCAACGACTGCTGCACGCTGGCGCGCGAGCACGCGGCGGTCTGCCTGGCAGGCAACCACGACATGGGCGTCACCGGCGAGCTGGAGCTCGACGAGTTCTCCCGCGGCGCCGCGCTCGCGGCGGAGTGGACGCGCGAGGTCATCGACCCCGGCCACCGCGACTGGCTGGCCTCGCTGCGCCCGGCCGGCGAGGCCGACGGCATCGGCCTGTACCACGCGAGCCCGCGCGACCCCGTCTGGGAGTACGTCCTCTCCGCGCTCCTGGCGGAGCTCTGCTTCGACGCTCAGCCCGAGCGCGTGGCGCTCATCGGCCATTCGCACGTCGCCCTGGCGTTCACGCGCGCCGACGACACCCCGGCGACGGGCTCGACGCGCCACGAGGGCGAGGACGCGCACGTGGCCGCGGGCGAGTGGCTGATCAACCCCGGCAGCGTCGGCCAGCCCCGCGACGGCGATCCGCGCGCGGCGTGGCTGCTGCTCGACACGTCCACGCAGACGGCGAGCTGGCGGCGCACGGAGTACGACGTCGACGGCGCCGCGGCCGCGATCCGTGCGGCCAACCTGCCCGACTCGCTGGCCGAGCGCCTGGAGTACGGTCAATGAGGATGCGCGCGCTGATCCTCCTGGCCGCGGCGGTGCTCGGCGTCTGCGCATCGCTCCTCGTCGCCTGCGGGGACCGCAGCCACCTGATCCCGTCCGGCGATGCGAACGAGCTCGACAGCGCGCTCGACCAGGTCGCCGCGGCGACCAGCGCCGGCGACTGCGCGGCCGCGCGCCAGGCCGTCAACCGCGCGAGCGCCGTGCTCGCCAAGCTCCCGGAGAGCGTCGACGGGCGGCTGCGGGCGCGGCTGCGCTCCGGCGTGGCGAACCTGCGCGAGCGCGTGCCCGTGCAGTGCGCCGGGGCCGCGGGCGCCACGACGACGGAGACGACGCAGACGCAGACGACTACGACGACGCCGACCCAGACGACGCCCACTCAG
>DATNGY010000291.1:0-3959 GCA_035605735.1 Solirubrobacteraceae bacterium | reverse complement strand
ACGCGCGCGAACGCCGCGCGCGGCTGCGGCCGGCGGCGGCGCAGGTCGGCCAGCCCGACGACCCAGGGGGCGCCGGGCTGCGGCCCGAGCGCGACCGCGTCGTCCTCGAGGACGGCGATCCCCGCGCCCTCGAGCGCGCGGCGGAGCCGCTCGCCGTCACCGCGCCAGTCGTGGTTGCCGAGCACGGCGAGCCGGCCGAGCGGCGCGCGCAGCCGCCCGAGGCGCCGAGCCACGGCCTCGGGGGACAGCCGGCGGGCGAAGAGCACGTGCGGGTCTAGGTAGTCGCCGAGGAGCGCCACGAGGTCCGGGCGCTCGGCGTTCACGCGGGCGACGACCTGCTCGACGCGCCCCAGGCCGGCATGCGGCGCGCCCGCGTGGAGGTCGGCCACGAGGGCGACACGCAGCCCGTCGAGGGCGACCGGCCAGCGCTCGAGCGCCAGCACCGGCCGGCGGACGACGAGCCGCCGCGGCTCCCGCCAGGCCGCCTCGACGGCGAGAAGGCCGGCGGCCACGGCGGCCGCCGCCGTGCGGGCGCGCATGGGCGGAGCCTACGCGCGCCCGCGGCCGCGTCAGTTCAGCCGCTCGACGAGCATCGCCATGCCCATCCCGCCGGCAACGCACATCGACTCGACCCCATACTGCGCGTCGAGCGTCTCGAGGTCGTTCAGCAGCGTCGTCATGATCCGCGCGCCGGTCATCCCGAACGGATGGCCGAGCGCGATCGCCCCGCCGTGCGGGTTGAGCTTGTCGCCGTCGATCCCGAGCTCCTGGATGCACGGGACGATCTGGGCCGCGAAGGCCTCGTTGATCTCGACGACGTCGACGTCGTCGATCGTCATCCCCGTCCGCTCGAGCAGCGCCCGGATCGCGGGGATCGGCCCGAGCCCCATGATCTCCGGGCGGATCGCGGCGACCGTGGAGGCGACGATCCGCGCCCGCGGCTGGAGGCCGAGCGCGGTCGCCTTCTCGTCGGACATGACGAGCACGGCGGCGGCGCCGTCGTTCAGCGGGCAGGCGTTGCCGGCGGTGACGGTCCCGTCGGGCCTGAAGACCGGCTGCAGCGCCGCGAGCTTCTCCATCGTCGTCCCGGGGCGCGGCCCGTCGTCGACGCTGACCACGGTGCCGTCCGGCGCGGTGACCGGGACGATCTCGCGGTCGAAGTGGCCGCCGTCGCGGGCGGCGACGGCCCGCTGCTGCGAGACGACGGCCCATTCGTCCTGGGCCTCGCGCGTGACGTGGCAGCGCTCGGCGACGTTCTCCGCGGTCAGCCCCATCGGGATGTAGACGTTGTAGTGCGAGCCCTCCGAGCCGTCGAGCTCGGGGTGGAACTCCCACGATCCGCCGTCGCCGGTGCGCGAGACGGCCTCGACGCCGGCGGCGACGTACTGGTCGCCCTCGCCGGTCTTGACCGCGTGGAAGGCCATGCGGAGCGTCTGCAGCGACGAGGCGCAGAAGCGGTTGACGGTGACGCCGGGGACGTGATGGTCGTAGCCGGCGAGCAGCAGCGCGTTGCGCCCGACGTTGAACCCCTGCTCGCCCTGGTTGGCCGCGTTGCCCATCATCACGTCGACCGTCTGTGAGAAGTCGACCTCGGGGTTGCGCTCGGCGAGCGCGCGCAGCGGGATCGCGGCGAGGTCGTCGGCGCGGACGTCCTTGAGCGACCCCTTGACGGCGCGGCCGATCGGCGTCCGGACGGCGTCGACGATGACGGCTTCAGGCATATGACGGTCCCTTCAGACTCGGTGTCCCCCGGCGGTCGCACTCCACGAGGCTCGCTCCCCCGGCGGTCGCACTCCACGGAGGGACCACTAACTCTACTGCGCGCGCGTTCAGGCGAGGCGCCGGCCGAGCAGTGACGCGTGGGCGGCGACGTCCTCGGCGTAGCGGGCGAAGTCGGCCGTCGAGAGCGCCTGCGGGCCGTCGCAGAGCGCGGCGTCGGGCTCGGGATGGACCTCGACGATCACCCCGTCGGCGCCGACGGCCGCGGCCGCGCGCGAGAGCGGCGCGACGAGCCGCCGATCCCCCGAGGCGTGGCTCGGGTCGACGATGACCGGGAGGTGCGTGTGGAGCTTGAGCCACGGCACGGCGCCGAGGTCGAGCGTGAAGCGCGTCGCCGTCTCGAACGTCCGGATGCCGCGCTCGCAGAGCACGACCGCCTCGTTGCCCTCCTTGAGGATGTAGTCGGCGGCCTGCAGGAGCTCGTCGAGCGAGGAGGAGAGGCCGCGCTTGAGCAGCACGGGCTTGCCGAGCTTGCCGGCGACCTCGAGCAGCGCGTAGTTCTGCATGTTGCGGGCGCCGATCTGCACGACGTCGGCGTGCTCGGCGATCGGCTCGGCGTGCTGGCTGTCGAGGAGCTCGGTGACGACGGGCAGCCCGGTCTCGGCGCGCGCCTCGGCCAGGATCTCGAGGCCCGGGACGCCGAGCCCCTTGAACGCGAACGGCGACGTCCGCGGCTTGAAGGCGCCGCCTCGCAGCATCGACGCGCCCGCCGCGCGGACCGCGTGCGCGACCGCGAGCGTCTGCTCGCGCGTCTCGACCGTGCACGGGCCCGCGATCAGGCAGAAGGTCTCGCCGCCGCCGACCTTCCGGCCCTCGATGTCGAGCACGGTCGGGCCGTGGTGGAAGAGCTCGGAGGACGCGAGCTTGTAGGGCCGCGAGATCGGGACGACCCGGTCGACGCCGGACATGCCCTCGAGACCGAGCTCGCGGACGCCCTCGGGGTCGCCGATGGCCCCGATCGCGGTCGTCAGCTCGCCGGGCATGACCACGACGTGGACGCCGGTGGTCGCCAGCCGGTCGCGGACCGCCTCGATCTCGGTCTGGCTCGCCGACGGCTCCATGACGATCATCACGGCACGCGGAAGGCTAGATGGTCGCCCCGCGCTGCTCGCTGCCGGGGCATGTGCCACCATGCGCCGCCGGGAGGTGCGATGAAGAACGTTCGCGTCGTGCCGCTGCCCGTCGCAGCGTCGGCCGCGGCCACGCACGCGGTCGCGCAGGCCCGAACCGCCTCGACGCACCGCAGCGGCGCGCCCGCGCCGGCCCCGTCGGCCGCCGCCCCGCCGCCGACCTCCGCCCGCGTCGCGGTCGCCGCGCCTACGCCGGCGGCTTCGAGCAGCGCGACGCCCCGCGCGACTACGACCCAGCGGATCGTCGCACGGCGGACGCCCGCGGGCCGCTTCGTCGTCGGCGCCGGCCGCTGGCACTCGGTGCGAGCGGGCGAGACGCTGTGGAGCCTGGCCACCGAGCTCCTCCCGCCGGGCGCCTCGGCGGCGCAGATCGCGCGTCAGGTCGCGCGGCTCGTCGCGCTCAACGCGGATCGGATCGACTCCCCCGACCTGATCCGCGTCGGCCACCGGCTCCGGCTCCGGTAGCGCTCACGGCGCGCGTGCAGGCGCGGCGACCTCCGCGATCGTGCGCCCGCTGCGCACCGACTCCGGGCGCTCGGCGGTCACGTCGGATCCGTCGCGCGCCTCGGCGTCGCGCATCTTCACGAAGATCCAGCGGTCGGGGCCGGTGCGGGTCAGCGCGAAGCCTCCGCTGAGCTTCGACCCGTCGAGCGCGAACGCGAGGTGACCGGCATCGAGGCTGCCGTCGAGCGGGCGGTAGGAGCCCTCGTCCCAGACGATGACCGCGCCCGTGCCCCGCGTCGCGCCGGCGTGGACGCCCTCGAACTCGCCCGCCGCGAGCACGTGGTCCTCCACCGGGACCGCGAGCCGCCGCTGCGCGGGGTCGAGCGACGGGCCCTTCGGCACCGCCCAGGACCGCATCACGCCGCCGACCTCCAGGCGCAGGTCGTAGTGGTGGGCGGTCGCCTGGTGCTCCTGGACGACGAACACCCCGGCGCTCACGCCGCGGATCGCGAACTGCTCGTGGCCCTCCACCTTCGCCCGCTCGCCGGGGACGCCGTCGCCGGCGAACGCCAGCAGCGCATCCACCGCGTCGGGCGGGCCCTCGGC
>DATNGY010000290.1:0-2319 GCA_035605735.1 Solirubrobacteraceae bacterium | reverse complement strand
TCGCTGAACCCGCTGGCCGCGGCGGCGATGATCCCCGCGACGATGATCGCGACCGGGAGGCCGATGCGGACCCAGGCCATGCTCTTCATGCGACGATAGCTCCCCGCAGCCGGTCGGGGCTGAAGCGCTCGACGAGCTCGGCCGGCGTCGGCCGCTCGTCCTCGGCGCAGAGCCCAACCGACGCCGCGAGCGCGGCGCGGACGTCGTCGGGGGACTCGCCGAGGGCCTCGCGCTCGGCGAGCGTCACGGCGCCGTGCCGCTTGGCCAGCCGCGCGCCGTCGGGGCCGCGCAGCAGCGGTACGTGCGCGTGGCGCGGCTCTGGCAGGCCGAGCCGTGCGGCGAGCCACAGCTGGCGCGGCGTGCTCTCGAGGAGGTCGGTGCCGCGGACGACCTCGCCGATCGCCTGCGCCGCGTCGTCGACGACGACGGCGAGGTTGTACGCGAACGCGCCGTCGTTGCGGCGGATGACGAAGTCGTCGACGACGCCCTCGATCGGCCCGGCGAGCTCGTCCTCGAAGCCGACGCGAGCCCCGTCGGCACGGACGCGCAGCGCCGGCGGGCGCCCGGACGCCGCGCGCGCGGCGCGCGCCGGCGCGTCCAGGAAGCGGCACGTGCCCGGGTAGGCGCCCTCGGGAAGCTCGCCGTGCGGAGCCGAGGCGGCCTCGCGGATCTCGGCGCGCGTGCACCAGCAGTCGTAGACGAGCCCGTCGGCGCGCAGGCGCTCGAGCGCCGCCTCGTACCGTTCGAGGCGCTCGGATTGGCGCACGACCGTGCCGTCCCAGTCGAGCCCGAGGGCGGCGAGGTCGCGGAGCTGCTCGCCGTAGAAGCGCTCGCGCACGCGGCCGAGGTCGAGGTCCTCCATGCGCACGAGGAAGCGCGCGTCGCGCGCGCGGGCGAAGAGCCACGCCAGGAGCGCCGTGCGCAGGTTGCCGAGGTGCAGGCTGCCGGTGGGGCTGGGGGCGAAACGGCCGTCGAAGCGCACGGGGCGGCGACCGACGCTAGCAAGCGTCCTCTACGCTGGCGCGCCGATGGCCGGAGCGACCCCGGGAGGGCCACAGGACCGCGTCGCCTGCACGCCGTGCCGGGGGACCGGGCGGGTCGTCTCGCGGCTCGGCGGGACCGAGCACGAGGTGGTGTGCCCGTGGTGCGGCGGGACCGGGCGGTTCGTGCCCGGCCGCGACGCGCAGGCCGAGCCCGCCGAGCGCGCGGCTCGACCCGGGGCGGACGCGGGGCGCGGCGGGAACGGCGGCGAGGGCAGGACCGACGGGGACGGCGCGGCGCGCCGTTGAGCCGGTGCGTGCGCGCGCCGCTGAGCCGCGGCGTGCGCGCGCCGCTGAGCCGCCGCGTGCGCGGGCCGCTGAGCCGCCGCGTGCGCGGCGCGCCGCTGAGCCGCCGCGCGCCCGCGCGCGCCGCGCTCTCAGCGGATGACCACGGTCCCGACGCGCCGGGCGCTGTCGCGCAGGACGACCGGGAACCGCCCGCGCGACCCCGCCACGAACTCGAGCTGCGCCGGGACGCCGGGCTCCGCGGGCGCGTGGACGGCGAGTGGCAGGATCTCGGCCTGGTCGGGCTCCGCGGACGACACCGACAGGCTGACGACGTCGCCGACCGCCGCCACGACGGGGCGACGGGCGGGCAGGCGGCCGGTGACAGTGTGGGCCGGCGGCCCGGCGACGACGGTGTCGACCCCGGGGCGCCGGCGGACGTCCTCGCGCGGCGCGATCGCGGCGGCCCCCGCCGCGATCAGGACGAGGAGGAGAGCCCACAGCCACAACCGGCGTCCGCGCATCGGCTCCATTGTCGCCGCTCTTTGCGCCGGCTTCGTGACGGATGTGCATCTTCTCGTGCGTTCCGTGCGCCGCTCCGCCTCCTCCGGCCTAGCGTGTCCGTCGCGACGCCATGACCCTCTCGCTGCTCCTGACCCTCGGCCTTGCCGCCGTCCTCATGCCGGTGACGGTCATCGACCTCCGCCGGCGGGTCGTCCCGGACGCGATCACGGCGCCCGCCGCGTTGGGGGCTCTCGGGGCCGCGCTGGCGCTCGACCGCGGCTTCGTCGGTCAGCAGCTCGCGGCGGGCGCCGCCGCCGGCGGGTTCCTCGGCGCGGCCGCGCTGCTGGCCCCGGGCGGTATGGGGATGGGCGACGCCAAGCTCGCGGCCGTCCTCGGGCTCTACCTCGGCCGCGCGGTCGCCGCCGCGCTCGTCGTCGCGCTGGTCGCGGGAGCGGCGGTCGGCATCGCGATCGTCGCGCGGCGCGGCCTGTCCGAGGGCCGGCGAGCGACGCTGCCGTTCGCGCCGTTCCTGGCCTTCGGCGCGCTCGTG
>DATNGY010000289.1:0-3178 GCA_035605735.1 Solirubrobacteraceae bacterium | reverse complement strand
CAACAAGGCGTACCTGCGGCTCAATCAGGGGCGCTGGGCGGAGGCGGTCGAGTGCGCCTCGCTGGTGCTGCGCGAATCGTTCTTCTCGACGCTTCCGCGTGCTTATTGCTTGATCGTCGTCGGCCTCGTGCAGGCACGGCGCGGGGATCTGGAGCGCTGGGCGGCGCTCGACGAGGCGCTGGCCCTCGTCGAGGGCTCCGGAGAGCTCCACCGGCTCGCGCCGATCGCGGCGGCGCGAGCGGAGGCCGCCTGGCTGGAGGGCTCGCCCGGCGAGATCGCGGGCGCCACGGCCCGGGCGTTCGAGCTCGCGCTGCGGCATCGTGCCGAATGGCTCGGCGAGCTTGCCTTGTGGCGCTGGCGGGCCGGCCTGCTGGACCGGTCGCCGCCCGGGGCCGCCGAGCCCTACGCGCTGCAGATCGCGGGGGACTGGAGGCGCGCCGCGGAGCTCTGGACGGCGCTTGGCTGTCCCTACGAGGCAGCGCTGGCGCTTGGTGATGCGGACGACGAGAATGCGCTCCGTCAGGGGCTCGACGAGCTCCAGCGGCTGGGGGGGCGCCCGGCGGCGGCGATCATCGCCCGCCGGTTGCGCGCCCGCGGCGCGCGCGGGCTCCCGCGCGGTCCGCGGCCGGCGACGAAGCGCAACCCGGCCGGCCTCACCGCGCGCGAGGTGGAGGTCCTCGCGCTCGTGGCGGAGGGGCTGACCAACGCGGAGATCGCCAAGCGCCTGTTCCTCTCCTCCAAGACGGTCGCGCACCACGTCTCGGCGGTCCTTCGCAAGCTCGGCGCCCGGACGCGCGGCGAGGCCGGCGCCCAGGCCGTCCGGCTGGGGCTCGCCGCTCAAGATCGGTAGGCGCGCTCCTTCAATCCGGGCAGATCGCCCGATGCGCGAACGACCCGAACGCTCTTTGCTCGAACGAAGGGCCGCGCCGGGCGGTCCGGAAGACGAAGGAGCGATCCATGTCTCACAGCCACCGCAAGGCGCTCGGCACGGGCCTCGCGACCACGCTCGCCGTAGGCGCGATCGTGGCTCCGGGCGCGCTGGCCGAGCCGCGCGACCTCGGTACACCGGTCGTTCGCGAGGCCGCAGCCGCGACGCAGGGCGCCAACGACCTGCGCAGCCCAGACGCCCGAGACGCAGCGGCGAGGCCCGACTCGAGCGCGGCGCCGCAGTGGCCGGCGCACCCGCAGGTGATCGGGCACCGTGCGTCCGCGGCGGTCGACACCACGCCGGTCCAGGGCACCGCGTCGTCCGGCTTCGACTGGAGCGATGCGGCGATCGGGGCCGGCGCAGTGTGCACGCTGCTGGTGGCCGGAGTCGGCGGGACGCTGGTTGTCCGCCGTGTCCGCCGACCGCAGGTCGCCCCTGCCGCGCACGGCTCTCGATAGGGACGACTCATGACCCGCAAGCTCTTCATGCTCATCGTGCTGGCGATCACGGCCACCGGCGCCGCCACGGCGGTCGCGTGCGTATCGCCGGACCTCAGGGAGGCCAGGACCGCGACCAGGCACTTCCGCGACCTTCGCGCCGCCAAGGCCGCCGGCTACGGCCCGCTCGTCGACGCGAAGGGGATCGCGTGCATCGACATGCCCGGCATGGGCGCGATGGGGATCCACTACGTCAACAGCATGCTCGTCGGCGACGCCGAGGTGAACCCGACGACGCCCGAGGCGCTCGTCTACGAGCCGCGGCGCCACGGGAGGCTCAGGCTCGTCGCGCTCGAGTACGTCGTCTTCCAGTCGGCCTGGGACGCCGTGCATTCGACCCCGCCGTCGCTCTTCGGGCACAGGTTCGACTTCACCCCGAGCCCGAACCGCTATGGCCTGCCGGCGTTCTACTCGCTGCACGCCTGGATCTGGAAGCACAACCCGGCGGGCACGTTCGCCATGTGGAATCCGCGGGTCCATTGCGATCGCGCGCAGCCGGAAGGCGAGATGGTCATGAGGATGAGGTAGGCGACCTCGGTGCATCGGATCGCGAATCCGCTGCGGCGCCGTACGCCGCGGCGGATTCGCCGGCGCGCGCCGGGCCCCGCGGCCTGACCGCGCCTAGACTGGATGGCCATGATCGATCGCGACCAGGTCCTCCACGTCGCGCAACTCGCGCGGCTCGAGCTCTCCGAGGACGAGGTCACGACGATCGCCGGCGAGCTCTCGAAGATCCTCGACCACATCGAGAAGATCTCCTCGCTCGAGCTCGACGACGTCCCGCCCACGACCCACGTCATCGACGTCGAGAGCGCGCTGCGGCCGGACACGCCGCGGCCGTCGCTGCCGCGCGACGTCCTCCTCGAGCAGGCGCCGGTGGTCGTCGACGACGGGCCGGCGGTCCCGAGCCCGACCGCATGAGCGTCGACGCGGGGATCCTCGAGCTCACGGCCGCGCAGGCCGTCGCCGCCGCGCGCCGCGGCGACCTCGACCGGATCGAGCTCTTCGAGACCTACCGGGCGCGCGCGGCGGAGGAGGACCTCAACGCGTTCCTCTGGGTCGCCGACGGACCGCCGGCCGCGGACGAAGGCGCGGGCGGTCCTCTCTCCGGCGTCCCGCTCGCGGTCAAGGACCTCTTCTGCACCGAGGGCGTCCCCTCGCAGGCCGGGTCGCGCATCCTCGAGGGCTACCGCCCCCCGTACACCGCGACCGTCGTGCGCCGGCTCGGCGCGGCCGGCGCGCCGCTGCTGGGCAAGACGAACCAGGACGAGTTCGCGATGGGGTCCTCGAACGAGAACTCGGGCTTCGGCCCGGCGCTGAACCCGTGGGACCGCGAGCGCGTGCCCGGCGGCTCGAGCGGCGGCAGCGCCGCGGCGGTGGCGGCGGGCCTCGCGCCCTGGGCGCTGGGGACCGACACGGGCGGCTCGATCCGCCAGCCGGCCGCGCTCTGCGGCGTCGTCGGGCTCAAGCCGACGTACGGGGCCGTGAGCCGCTACGGGATGATCGCCTTTGCCTCGAGCCTCGACCAGGCCGGGCCGCTCACGCGCGACGTCACAGACTCGGCGCTGCTGTTCGGGCAGATGATCGGCCACGACCCGTGCGACAGCACCTCGGTCGCCTTCCCCGAGGAGGTGCGGCTGCCGAGCGCCCAGCGCCTCGACGGCGTGCGCCTCGGCGTCCCGGACGATCTCACGGGCGAGGGCGTGGAACCGGGCGTCATCGGGCGCTTCGAGGCGACGCTCGACGTCGCCCG
>DATNGY010000288.1:0-3763 GCA_035605735.1 Solirubrobacteraceae bacterium | reverse complement strand
AGGTGCCGTTCTCGAGCCTGACGCTCGAGCGCGAGGCCCGCTCCCGCGACGGGACCGCGAAGGCGCTCTTCCGCACGCACGACGGCCGCCCCGTCGAGGCCGTGCTCATGCGTTATCGCGATCAGCGGCGCTCGCTCTGCCTCTCCTCGCAGTCGGGCTGCCCGCTGACCTGCACGTTCTGCGCCACGGGCCAGATGCGCTTCGGGCGCAACCTGACCGCGAGCGAGATCCTCGACCAGGCGCTGCACTTCCGTCGCGAGGAGCCCGTGGACCACGCGGTCTTCATGGGCATGGGCGAGCCGATGATGAACCTGCCGGCGGTGCTCCAGGCCTGCGAGCGCCTCCCGGACGTCGGCATCGCCCACCGGCGCACGGCGATCTCGACGGTGGGCTGGACCCCCGGCATCGAAGCGCTCGCCGCCCAGCCGCGGCCGATCCGCCTCGCGCTCTCCCTGCACGCGGCGGACGACGCCCTGCGCACGCAGCTGATGCCGGTCAACGACCGGTACCCGCTCGCCGACGTCCTCGCGGCCTGCGAGCGCTTCTACGCGGCCAAGCGCCGCCGGATCTTCGTCGAGTACGTGATGCTCGCCGGCGTCAACGACCGCTACGAGCAGGCGCTCGCGCTGGCGGCCGTGCTCGACCAGCGGATCTTCAAGGTCAACCTGATCCCCTACAACCCGACCGGCGGCCCGTACGCGGGATCGAGCCGGGACGCGATCGCCACGTTCCGCGCCGTCCTCACCGAGCGCGGCCTCGAGGCGACCGTGCGCGTCACCCGCGGGCGCGACATCGACGCGGCCTGCGGCCAGCTCGCGGCGCGGGCGTGATGCTCGCCTACGACGTCGCCGGCGACGGGCCGCCGCTGCTGCTGATCCACGCCGGCGTCGCCGACGCGCGGATGTGGGCTCCGCTGACCGAGCGCCTGCGCGGCCGCTTCCGGACGATCGCCCCGGACCTGCCGGGCTTCGGGCGCACGCCGCCGAGCCGCCCGTTCGACCCGGCCGGGGAGCTCATCGCGCTCCTCGACGAGCTGGGCGTGGCGCGCACGGCGGTCGCCGGCGCGTCGTTCGGCGGTTGGGTCGCGATGGAGCTCGCCACGCGGGCGCCCGCGCGCGTGGGCGCGCTCGCGCTGCTCCCGACCGCCGCGCCCGGTCACGAGCCCTCCCCCGCGCTCGCGGATTTCGACGCGGCCGAGGCCGCCGCGCTTGCGGCCGGCGACGTCGAGCGCGCGATCACGCTCAACGTCGAGACGTGGGTCCGCGACCCGGCGATCGCGCCGCTCGTCGCCGACATGGCCCGGATCGTCGTCGGACACCAGCTCGAGGCCGGCGACGAGGACGAGGACGGCGGGCCGGAGCTCGCGCCCGAGCGCTTCGCGATGCCCGTGCTCCTCGTCGACGGCGGCCGTGACCTGCCCGACTTCGCGGCGATCGCCGACCGCCTCGCCGACGTGATCCCCGGCGCCCGCCGCGCGACCGTGCCCGACGCCGGGCACCTGGTCGCGCTCGAGCGGCCCGATGCGGTCGCGAAGCTGCTCACCGGCTTCCTCCGCGAGGCCAACTAGTCGCGGGTCTGCTCGTGACGTTGGGCCGAAACGGCGACGCGCCGGCGCCGCGTGGCGCGGTGAGATACAGCTCATGCACCGCATCGGTGCAGATGCTGGATCTCACCTGCCCTCGCGGCGGCACCGTGGGCGACCGGGGCGCCCGAGCCCGCCGCCGCCCGACCGGTCCGCGGGCCGCGGGCCGTCCTGGATGCCGCAACGAGCGGCGAGCAGCACCCGTCGCAAGCGTGCGGACGACAACCACCGCCCTCGACGCCGAGCCGAACGCGCACAAACGTGCGCCAACGGGTCGATGGATTGCCGCGACCCAGGCATCGCCGGTCGCAGGCCGTGACGGGTTCCGGGCGACCCGGGCGGTGAGCAGGATCGACGAGCTGCGGGCTCGCAAAGGCTGCGCGCCGGCGGATCGGTGGGCGTGCGTCGGGGTGGTCTAGGTCTAGGACGCGAGCCGCGCCTCGCCGGCGCGCAGCAGGCGCTCGCGCAGCTCGGCCTCCTCCCCCGGCGCCGGGTCCCAGGCCGATGGGTCGGGCAGGTCGTCGAGCGAGCGCAGCCCGAAGAGCTTGAGGAAGCGCGGCGTCGTGCGCAGGAGCACGGCGCCGAACCGGGAGCGCCCGGCCTCCTCGATCAGCCCGCGCTCGAGCAGCGTGCCGGTGGCCGAGTCGGCCGCGACGCCGCGGATGCGCGTGATCTCCGGCCGCGAGACGGGCTCCAGGTAGGCGACGATCGCGAGCGTCTCGGCCTGGGCCGGGGTCAGCGGCGGCGTGCGCGGGCGCGCGAGCAGCCGCCGCGCGGCCTCCTCGGCCTCCGGCGCGGAGGCGAGCGTGAAGCCGCCGGCGAGCTCGCGCAGCACGACGCCGCGCCGGCCCGGCGCGCACGCCGCGCCCAGCTCGGCGAGCGCCTCGGCGACCTCGGCCTCGTCGAAGCCCGTCGCGTCGGCCAGCGCGGCGACCGGCACGGGGTCGGGGGCGAGGAAGAGCAGCGCCTCGAGCGTGCGCGCGAGCGGCTCCATCAGATGCCTTCCCGGGTCGCGGCGATCGCGATGTCGCCGAAGGGCTCGGGCTGGCTCCACGTCGCCTCGCCGGCCTTGTAGAGCTCGAGCAGCGCGAACAGCGTGACCGCGACCGTGACCCGGTCCGCCCCGCGCACGGCCTCGTCGAACGAGCAGCCGCCGCGGCGCAGGAGCGCGCGGAGGTGCGCGAGGCGCTCGGCCACCGTCACGCGCGCGGTGCCGAGGTGGTCGAGGGGCAACGGCGGCGGATGGCGCAGCAGGCCGCCGATCGCCGCTCCGAGGTCGGCGGGCTCGTAGACGGCGGCGACGTCGGCCTCCGCCACCTGGCGCAGGAACGCCGGCGGCGGCGCGGTCCGGAAGCGATGGCCCTCCTCGGCCGCGAGGCGGCCGCTGAGGTGCTCGGCGGCCGCGCGGTAGCGGCGCGCCTCGAGCATCCGCGCCAGGAGCTCCTCGGCCGCCTCGTCCGCGTCGAGCTCGAAGCCCTCCTCGGGGTCCGCGCGCGGGAGCATCAGGCGCGACTTGAGCTCGAGCAGCGCGGCGATTAGCACGAGGAACTCGGTCGCGGCCTCGAGGTCGAGCTCGCCGCGGGCCTCGAGGACGTCGAGGTAGGCGAGGACGACCTCGGCGAGCTCGATCTCGAGCAGGTCGACCTCCTCGCGCAGGACGAGCGTGAGCATCAGGTCGAACGGCCCCGAGAAGACCTCGAGGTCGAGCTCGAGCTCGGCGAGCGTCACCGGCCGAACGGTAGCGGCGCGACCGGTCGGCGTCCCCGCGCGCGCCACGCAGCGGCCGCCGTGATGGCGTACGCGGCGGCGACGGACGCGTAGGCGAGCGCGTCGGTGCTCGCCTGCGCCAGCGCGCCGCCGGCCCCCGAGCCGACCGTGAAGCCGGCCGCCCAGGCGAGGTTGAACAGCCCGAAGGCCAGGCCCTGCGCGAGCCCGATCCGGTCCGCGCCCCCGGTCAGCAGCGCCATCGCCGGCACCCACAGGACGCCGAGCAGCCCCGACACCCCGATCACGACGATCGCGAGGCCGACCGGCGTGTCCGGGAGCTGCAGGACGACCAGCGCCGCCACCGTCGCCGCCAGCCCGCCGCGGATGACGATCCGCGCGCCGCCGCGGTCGGTGTAGCGGCCGACGAGCGGCGTGACGATCGCCTCGACGCCGGCGGCGGCGAAGAACGTCGCG
>DATNGY010000287.1:0-4616 GCA_035605735.1 Solirubrobacteraceae bacterium | reverse complement strand
GACGAAGGGAGCGGAAATGGAGTCTCTGACTACAGGCACGCTGGCCGGCACTGGGTCGTTCCGATGCGAGGAGTGCGGGTACGTGGTGACGCTTGCCGCGGAGGATCAGCTGCCGCCCTGCCCGAGCTGCGGCGGGGCGCGCTTCGCGCGCGCCTCGCTCTTCGCCGACGGCCGGTTCCAGCGCACCGCCGGCGACGTGCCGAGCGCGCGCGAGCGCGAGGCGCTGCTGGGGCAGGCTCGCGAGGAGATCGACGGCCCGGGCCCGTACCTGGCGTGGCGAGAGGGCGATGCCGTACGGGTCGCCCCGCTCGAGCGCGAGTGGACGCGCGTCGGCCGCAGCCTCGCCGCCGACGTGCGCTTCGACGATCCGACGGTCTCGCGCCGCCACGCACTGATCGTGCGGCAGGCCGACGGCGTGCGCGTGCTCGACGACCGCAGCCTCAACGGCGTGTTCGTCAACGACGAGCGCGTCGAGTGGCGCGTGCTCGAGGACGGCGACGAGATCGTCGTCGGCCGCTACCGCCTGCACTTCCTGACCGGCGTCGAGGACTCGCTGGCGGCGCCGGCCGGGGAGCTCGGCGCCCCGTAGCGCTTCGGGCCGCGGAGGCCCGCGGAGGAGAGGGAACGGAGGGGCCCGGATGCGACGTCCGGGCCCTCTCCGCGCAGCGCGGGGCGCCCGGCCCAGCGCCGCGGTCAGCCGGAGCCGGCGAGGTATGACGCCCGAGGCGGCGCGCTCATCGAGTCGCGGCACGCACGCATCGCGGTTGACCGGGCTCCTGTCAGGGGCGGGCTTGTGAGGATCCGGTTTGCTCAGGTGGGCGGGACGCCGGGGCGCTTGCGGGCCTCGCGGTCGCGCTCAGCATCGAAGGGCGGCCCTCTCTTTGGACAGCGAGGACCTGGCGGCGAGCGTGGGCGACCTGGGGCCCGCGGCGTCGAGCTCGGGATCCGCGGTCGAGTGGTCCAAACGGCGTCTATATGACGCCGAAGTGAACACTCGACACGTTTCCAGCGCCCCACCACCCTCGACGCCGAACCCGAACGCGCGACAACCTGAGCAAACCGGACACTCACTGGGCGGCCCATCGAGGAGATGCCGGGCGCACGCCGCTCGCCGGTGATCCGGTCAGGCGGCTCGTTGTGGCGCTATCAGCGGGCATACCGCTCGGGGCATGCACGTCCCGGTGCCGGAGCGGCTTGCGGTCTCCACGTGCCTCGGCTGCGGGATGGTCGAAGCGCCGCGAGACTGCATCGGAACCTGCGACGACCGCCGGGCCGGAACTGGTCTGGGCAGCGGCGCATGACCGCGCGCTCGCCGCGCGCGACGCGGCGCGGCTGCGGGGCGAGGTCCTGGCCGCGCTGGCCGAGCGCATCGCGTCAGCCGCGCCGGGAGAGAGGACCTACCGCGACCTGCAGGTCGCGGCGCGTGCGGCGCTGCGCGACGCAGGCCCGGCTGCCGACGAAACGGAGGCGGGAGGCGGCGACCGGGTCAGCGGCTGGTGGTGCGCGAGCTGCGGCCGGATGGAGGCTCCCCAAACGTGCCTCGGGGTCTGCATCCATCGCCCCGACGCGCTCGTCCGCCTGGACGTCCACGAGGACGTCGTGAGCGAGGCCGTAGCGGCTCGCGCGCGGGCCGATGGCCTGGCTGCGCTTGCCCGTGGCGTCGCCTCGTCGACGCCCCGCGGCGGCCACTGGGACCAATCCGCCGCCGCGTTGGCGGCGGAGGCCCGGCGGCGGCTCGGCCCATGACCAGCCACCGCGGCCCGCCGAACCGCCCATCTACACTGCCGGCGGTGGCGAAGAAGATCGCGGTCCTCTCCCAGAAGGGCGGCACCGGCAAGACCACCGTCGTGCGCCATCTCGCAGACGTCTTCCGCCGCGCCGGGCTCGAGGTGCTCGCCGTCGACCTCGATCCCCAGGCCAACCTGTCCGACTACTTCGACGTGCCGCCCGACGCGGAGCCGACGATCGCCGACGTCCTCACGGGGCGGGCGGGCGCGCCGGAGGCCGTCCACGACGGGATCATCCCGGCCAACCTCTCGCTCGCCGAGGCCGAGCTGGCGCTGGCCGGCAAGATGGGACGCGAGCTCGTCGTGCGCAAGGCGCTCAAGCCGCTCGACGACTCCTTCGACGTGATCCTCGTCGACTGCCCCCCGAGCCTCGGGCTGCTGACCGTCAACGCGCTCGTCGCCGCCGACTTCGCGCTGCTCAGCGCCGAGGCCCAGTACTTCGCCCTGCAGGGCGTCGAGCAGGCGCTCCAGGTCATCGAGCTCGCGCGCGACGGCCTTAATCCCGACCTCGAGTGGCTCGGAGTCGTCTTCAACATCGCCGACATGCGCACGGTCCACTCCCGCGAGGCCTACGCCAGCCTCCGCGAGCACCTGGGCGACAAGCTCCTGGACAGCGTCGTGCGCCAGTCGATCGCCTACGCCGAGTCGGCCGAGCGCGCCGTGTCGATCCTCGACCATCGCCCGGACCTCGGCGCCGACTACGTCGATCTCGCCGACGAGCTGCTCGGGCGCCTCGGGCTCGGCGCAGCGCAGCGCCGCCTCGCGCCGCTGCGCAACGGTCGGCCGGCCTCATAGGTCGCTCACGACGGCGCCGGAGTCCTCGAACGGGACGCGCAGGACCCGCGCCCAGCCCTCGGCCTCCGCGCGCAGCGCCGCGGCGACCGCGTCGGCGGCGCCGGCGGCGCACCACACGAGCACGGTCGGCCCCGCGCCCGAGATCGTCGCCCCGAGCGCGCCGAGCGCCGGGGCGCGGCGCACGAGCTCCATCGAGCGCGGGTACAGGTGCTCGCGCCGGGGCTGGTGCAGCCGGTCGGCGAGCCCGCGCGCGACGAGGTCGAGGTCGCCGCGCTCCAGGCCCGCGGCGAGCAGGGCGCCGTGGGCGGTGTTGAAGACCGCGTCGCGGATCGGGACCTCGCCGGGCAGCGCCGCCCGCGCCGCCTTCGTGCGCACGCGACGGTCGGGGACGACGAGGACCACCTCGAGCTCCGGCGGCGTGCGCAGCCGCGTCACGGCGCCGTCGGCGCAGACGACGAAGCCGCCGTGAAGCGCGGCCGCGACGTTGTCGGGATGGCCCTCGAGCGCGCTCGCGAGCGCGAGCACGTCGGCGCCGCAGTCGTGCAGGCGGTCGGCCGCGAGCAGCCCGGCGACGTACGCGGCGGCCGACGAGCCGAGGCCGCCTTCGAGCGGAATCGCGGAGGCGATGCGAAACGCGAAGCGCTCGGGCGAGGCGAGCCGGGCGAAGCCGCGCACGACGAGGTTGCGGCGGTCGCGGGCGATCGCGAGGTCGGTGTCGACGGCGAAGGCGCCGGTATGGCGGACCTCGAGCTCGAGGTGCAGCGCGACCGCGGCCGCGAACGCGTCGAAGCCGGGCCCGAGGTTCGCGCTCGAGGCCGGCACGCGGACGCCGACGCCGCTCCCAGCGCGCTGCCCCGCACGGTTCGCGGCGTCGTCGTGGGAGGACCCGCGGTGGGAGTTCACGGCCCGAGCACGGCTCGCTCGACGGCGTCGAGCTCGGGCTCGCAGGGCACCACAGAGCCAGAATGCTCGATCGCGGTCTGGGGGTCCTTGAGGCCGTGGCCGGTGAGGACGCAGACGACGCGGGCGGCGTCGCCGGCGCCGTGCCTGAGCAGCCCGGCCACGCTCGCCGCGCTCGCCGGCTCGCAGAAGACGCCCTCGCGCGCGGCCAGCAGCCGGTAGGCGGCGAGGATCTCGTCGTCGGTCACGGCCGCGACGCCGCCGCGCGACGCGGTCATCGCCGCCATCGCCTCCTCCCACCGCGCCGGGTTGCCGATCCGGATCGCGCTCGCCACGGTCTCGGGCCGCTCGACGCGCCGGCCGTGGACGAGCGGCGCCGCGCCCGCCGCCTGGAAGCCGAGCATCCGGGGCCCGTGGCCGGCCTCCTGGAAGCCCTTCCACCACGCGGTCACGTTGCCCGCGTTGCCGACCGGGATGCAGACCGCGTCGAGCTCGTCGAGCGCCTCGAGGACCTCGAAGGCCGCGGTCTTCTGCCCCTCGACGCGCAGCGGGTTGATCGAGTTGACGAGTGCGATCGGGTGGCGCTCGCTGAGCTCGCGCACGAGCGCGAGCGCCTCGTCGAAGTTGCCGCGCAGCGCGACGACGCGGGCGCCGTGCATGAGCGCCTGGGCGAGCTTGCCGGCCGCGATCTTGCCCTCCGGCACGATCACCGCGCCGCGGATCCCCGCGCGCGCCGCGTAGGCGGCCAGCGACGCGGCCGTGTTACCCGTCGACGCGCAGACGACCGCCTCGGCGCCGCCGCGCACGGCGTCGGAGACCGCGCACGTCATCCCGCGGTCCTTGAACGAGCCCGTCGGGTTGGCCCCCTCGAGCTTGAGCCAGACCTCGGCGCCGGCGGCCTCGCTGATGACCGGCGCGCGCACGAGCGGGGTCGAGCCCTCGTGGAGCGAGATCACGGGGTCGTCGGGGGCGAACGGCAGCCGGTCGCGGTAGCGCTCGATGAGGCCTGGCATCAGACGAACTCTTCGTCGATGACCCGGATCGCGCGCGGCCGGGCGCGGATGAAGTCGAGCCCGGCGATGAGCTCGACCGCGGCGTAGAACTTCGACTCGAGGATCGGGTGCGTGACCATCA
>DATNGY010000286.1:0-3900 GCA_035605735.1 Solirubrobacteraceae bacterium | reverse complement strand
GACGAGCGCGCGATGGCCCTGCAGACACTGCGCTCGATGGCCTCGGGCGGCATCTTTGACCAGGTCGGCGGCGGCTTTCACCGCTACGCGGTCGACGCGACGTGGACCGTGCCGCACTTCGAGAAGATGCTCTACGACAACGCGCTGCTCGCGCGCGCGTACCTCCACGGCTTCCAGGTGAGCGGCGACGCCACGCTGCGGCGCACGGCCGAGGAGACGCTCGACTTCGTCCTGCGCGAGCTGCGCGCCCCCGAGGGCGGCTTCTTCAGCGCGCTCGACGCGGACTCCGACGGAGTCGAGGGCCGCTTCTACGTCTGGAGCCTCGACGAGCTGCGCGCCGTCGCCGGCGCGGACGCCGACGCCGCCGTCGCTTGGCTCGGCGCCAGCGCGCGCGGCAACTGGGAGGGCGTCAACGTCCTCGAGTCGCGCGGCCCCGAGCCGCCGCCCGAGCAGCGCGCGCGCATCCGCGCGGCACTGCTGGCCGCGCGCGAGCGGCGCGTGCGCCCGGGGCTCGACGACAAGCGGCTGGCCGCGTGGAACGCCCTGGCCGTCGGCGCGCTCGCCGAGGCCGGCGCGGTCCTCGGGCGAACGGACTACCTCGACGCGGCGCGCGCGGGCGCCGCCTTCGTGCTCGAGCGCATGCGCACGCCCGACGGGCGGCTGCTGCGCACCTTCAACGCGGGCGAGGCGCGACTGAACGCCTACCTCGAGGACCACGCGTTCCTGCTCGAGGCGCTCCTCGACCTCTACGAGGCGACGTTCGAGGAGCGCTGGTTCGCCGAGGCGCGCGCGCTCGGCGACGTGCTGCTCGCGCGCTTCGCCGACGGCGAGCGCGGCGGCTTCTTCTCGACCTCCGACGACCACGAGCAGCTCGTGGCGCGGCGCAAGGACCTCGAGGACGCGCCGATCCCCGCGGGCGGGTCGGCGGCCGCGCTCGGGCTGCTGCGCCTGAGCGCGCTCACCGGCGAGGCGTCCTACGAGCAGGCCGCGGTCGGGCAGCTGCGCCTGCTCCACGAGCTCGCCGCGCGCCACCCGACCGCCTTCGGACACCTCCTGCGCGCGCTCGACCGCCACCTGCGCGGCCCGCGCGAGGTCGCGCTCGTCGGCGAGCCCGCGGGGGTCCAGGCGCTCGCCGCCGTCGTGCGCGAGGCGCTGCGCCCCGGCGTCGTCGTCGCGGCCGGCGCCGGCGCGCAGCCGAGCGCCGTGCCGCTGCTCGAGGGCCGCACGCCGGTCGACGACCGCGCCGCCGCGTACGTGTGCGAGCGCTTCGCGTGCCGCCGCCCGGTCACGGACCCCGACGATCTGCGGGCGCTGCTCGCGGCGTGATCGATTACAACATCCCCGTCATGGTGCGCGCGGGCCTCGTGAAGCGGTGCGCCGGCGCGGCGGCGCTCGCGGTCGGCGCCCTGCTCGTGCCCGCGGGCGACGCGGCGGCCGCGACGCTCCACAGCGCGCGCGGATGCTATGCGAGCGGGGAGCCCATGCTCGTCATCGGCGTCGGCTTCACGCCGAACGTGACCGTGACCGTGTTCGGCCAGGAGGCTCCCGCCACGAACGGCGCGGGCGCGTTCATGATCCGCCCCCGCGCGCCGCGCGTGCCGGGCCTGCGACCACGCGCCACGACGGTGAAGGCCAACGATCCCTCCGGCCTCGCCGCCACCATCCACGTCCCGGTCGTCTCGCGGCCCTACGGCACGAACGCGCCGCTGGCCGGCAGCCCCCGTGCGCGCACGACGTGGCGCTTCGCCGGGTTCTTCGGAGGCGACAAGCCGATCTACGGGCACTTCCGCACGCGCGGGCGCACGGTCGCGACCTACCGCTTCGGCGTCGCCCACGGCGCGTGCGGGACGCTCCGAGTCCGCGCGCCGCGCGTCCCCGTGCGCTCGTTGCGGCCCGGCCGCTGGCGCTTGAAGCTCGACCAGGAGCGCGAGTACCGGCGAGGCTCGCCCGGCCGGATCGTCCGCTTCCGGATCAGCCCGAGCTGACCTCGTCGAGCCGCGCGAGCTCCTCGTCGGAGAGCTCGAGCCCGGCGGCCGCGACGTTCTCCTCGAGGTGCTCGATCGACTTCGTGCCCGGGATCGGGAGCGTGACCGGCGAGCTGCGCAGCAGCCAGGCGATCGCGACCTGGAAGGGGCTCGCCCCGTGGGCGCGGGCGATCTCGTGTACGACACCGTCGGAGCCGAGCGCTCCGGCGGCGAGCGGATACCAGGGGATGAACCCCAGCCCGTCGCGCTCGCACGCGTCGAGCACGTCCTGGCTCGCGCGGTCGGTGAGGCTGTAGCGGTCCTGGACCGTCACGACCGCGACGATCGCGCGCGCGGTCTGTAGCTCGCGCAAGCTCACGTTCGAGACGCCGACGTAGCGCACCTTGCCCTCGTCCTGGAGCTCCTTGATCGCGCCGACGGACTCCTCGTAGGGCACCCTTGGATCGGGCGCATGCAGCTGGTAGAGGTCGATGCGCTCGAGGCCGAGGCGCCGCAGGCTGCCCTCGCAGGCGGCCCTGAGGTGCTCGGGCCGGCCGTTGCGCGGCCACCGGTTCGGTCCGGTGCGCTCGAGGCCGCCCTTCGTCGCGATCACGAGCCCCTCCGGATAGCCGCCGCCGCCGCGCAGCGCCTGCGCGATGAGCTCCTCGGAGACGTGCGGTCCGTAGGAGTCGGCCGTGTCGATGAAGTCGATCCCCAGCTCGACCGCGCGGCGCAGGACGGCGCGGGCGCCGTCGGGGTCGTCGGGCGGCCCCCAGATGCCGTCGCCGGTGATCCGCATCGCGCCGAAGCCGAGACGGTTCACCGTCAGCTCGCCGCCGATCGCGAACGTCCCGGCCGCCGCGGCGCTCGTGCCGGTCACAGCACCGGAAGGTAGCGCTCGAGCTCCCAGGGCGTGACCTGCACGCGGTAGTCCTCCCACTCCTGGCGCTTGATCTCGACGAACCGGTTGAACATGTGCTCGCCGAGCGTGCGCAGCACGAGCTCGGACTCCGACGTGAGCTCGATCGCCTCCCCGAGCGTCTCGGGCAGCTGCTCGATGCCGAGCCGGCGCCGATCGTCCGGCGCGAGGTGGTAGAGGTTCTTCTCCATCGGCTCGGGCAGCTCGTAGCCCTTCTCGACGCCCTCGAGGCCGGCCTGGAGGAGCGCCGCGAAGGTCAGGTACGGGTTGCAGGCGGGGTCCGGGCAGCGCAGCTCCATCCGCGTCGCCTGCTCGCGGCCGGGGTGGTAGAGCGGGACGCGCACGAGCGCCGAGCGGTTGCGGCGCGACCAGGCGACGTACACCGGCGCCTCGTAGCCCGGCACGAGGCGCTTGTACGAGTTCACCCACTGGGCGAAGATCGACGACACCTCGCGCGCGTGCTTGAGCTGGCCGGCGATGAAGGCCTTGCCGGCGTCGGAGAGGAAGTACGGGTCGTCGGCGTCGAACATCGCGTTCGCGCCGTCGCGGAAGAGCGACATGTGCGTGTGCATGCCGGAGCCGTTCTCGCCGAAGAGCGGCTTGGGCATGAATGTCGCATGCCAGCCGTACTTCATCGCGTACTCCTTGACCGTGATGCGGTACGTCATGCAGTCGTCGGCCATCTTCAGCGCGTCGGCGTAGCGCATGTCGATTTCGTGCTGGCTCGGCCCGACCTCGTGGTGGGTGTACTCGACGTGGATGCCGAGTTGCTCGAGCGCGAGGACCGTCTCGCGGCGCACGTCGGAGCCGGCGTCGAGCGTCGTCAGGTCGAAGTAGCCGCCCTCGTCGAGAATCTCGGGGATGCCCGACTCGGGCTTCTCGGAGCGGAAGTAGAAGTACTCGAGCTCCGGGCCGATCAGGTAGTCGTCGAACCCCATCTGCTTCGCCCGATCCAGGGCGCGGCGCATGATCCAGCGCGGATCTCCCTCGTAGGGCTCGCCGCCCGGGATCTTGATG
>DATNGY010000285.1:0-4025 GCA_035605735.1 Solirubrobacteraceae bacterium | reverse complement strand
TCCAGAAGCGCATCGTGGCCGGCCTTACGGCCGGGGCTGTGAAGGGGTAGGTGGCGAACGACACGGGGACGCCGTGGTGGCGCCACGGCGTCCTCTACCAGGTCTATCCGCGCTCGTTCCAGGACTCCGACGGCGACGGCGTCGGTGATCTGCGCGGGGTCATCGATCGCCTCGACCACCTCGAGTGGCTCGGCGTCGACGGCCTCTGGCTGAACCCGACGTTCCCCTCGCCGAACGCCGACTGGGGCTACGACGTCGCCGACTTCAAGGGCGTCCATCCCGACCTCGGGACGCTCGCGGACCTCGACGAGCTGATCGCGCGCGCGGAGGAGCGCGGGATCCGCGTCCTGCTCGATCTCGTCCCGAACCACACGAGCGACGAGCACCCGTGGTTCGTCGACAGCCGCTCCTCCCGCGAGGCCGCCCACCGCCACTGGTACGTGTGGCGCGACGGCCGCGCCGACGGCGAGCCGCCGAACAACTGGCGTTCGGCCTTCGGAGGGTCCGCGTGGACCCGGGACGACAGGACCGGCCAGTGGTACCTGCACAACTTCGCGCCCAAGCAGCCCGATCTCGACTGGTGGCAGCCGGAGGTCCGCGACGCCTTCGACGGGATCATGACGTGGTGGTACGACCGCGGGATCGCCGGCTTTCGCATCGACGTCGCCCACGGGATCATCAAGGACCGCGAGCTGCGCGACAACCCGGCGGCGACCGCGGAGGACGCCGAGAACTGGCGCCGCGTCGGCCAGCGGCCCGAGTTCTCGATGAACCGCGAGGAGGTCCATGAGGTCATCGCGCGCTGGCGCGAGGTCGCCGAGGCGCGCGACGACAAGCCGATCCTGGTCGGCGAGACATGGGTGCTCGACCTCGACCGGCTCGCGAGCTTCTACGGCCAGGGCGGCGACGAGCTGCACCTGGCCTTCAACTTCGTCTTCCTGCTCGCCACGTTCGACGCGGGCACGCTCGCGCCGATCGTCGCGCGCACGGACGAGCTCCTGCAGGGCGAGGCGTGGCCGGTGTGGACGATCTCCAACCACGACCTCACACGCGCCCCGACGCGGTGGGCGCGCGACGACGAGGACGCGGCCCGCGCGGCGCTCGTCATGCTGCTCACGCTGCGCGGCACGCCGGTCCTCTACTACGGCGACGAGATCGGGATGCGCGAGACCGACGTCCCGCATCACCGCGTCATGGATCCGGCCGTGGCCCAGGGCGCCCGGGCGACGCGCGACGGGGCGCGCACGCCGATGACGTGGACGGCGCAGGACGGCGGCGGCTTCACGCATCCCGGCGTCGAGCCGTGGCTGCCGTTCGGCGACCTGCAGCGCAACGTCGCCGACCAGCGCGAGGACCGCGGCTCGATGCTGCACCTGTGCCGCGACGTGATCGCGCTGCGCCGCGCGCAGCCCGACCTCGTCGAGGGCGCCTACGTGCCGCTCGAGGCGCCCGAGGGCGCGTGGGCGTTCCGCCGCGGCGAGGGCCACGGGGTGGCGCTCAACCTGACGGCGCGGCCGTGCGCCGTCGAGGGCCTGCGCGGCGAGGTCGTCCTCTCGAGCCGCCGCGACCGCGAGGGCGAGCGCGTCGACGGGCGGGTCGAGCTCGAGCCCTGGGACGCGCTGGTGATCGGGCCGTCCGTTGCCGAGCGCCCCTCCCGTCGAGCCTGATTGCCAGCGAGCCGGCTCTTAGGGCAGGATGCCGCGCATGCGCATCGGGATCCTCACCGGCGGTGGCGACTGCCCCGGCCTCAACGCGGTCATCCGCGGGATCGTGCGGGCGGGCGTCAACCGCCACGGCCACGAGATCGTCGGCTTCCGCTACGGCTGGGCCGGGGTGCTCGAGGGCAACATCGTCCCGCTGACCGCGGCGAGCACGGCGGGGATCCTCCACCGCGGCGGCACGATCCTGGGGACCTCGCGCACGAACCCATACAAGGGCGACCAGGACGGGACGGCCGCCGTGACCGCCGTCCTCGAGCGCGAGTCCATCGACGCGCTCATCCCGATCGGCGGCGAGGACACGCTCGGCGTCGCCGGGCGGCTGTCGGCCGACGGCGTGCCGATCGTCGGCGTGCCCAAGACGATCGACAACGACCTCGCGGGGACCGACGTCACCTTCGGCTTCCACACGGCGGTGCAGATCGCGACCGACGCGATCGACCGCCTCCACACGACGGCCGAGTCGCACAACCGCGTGATCGTCGTCGAGGTCATGGGTCGCCACGCGGGCTGGATCGCCGCCTACAGCGGCATCGCCGGCGGCGCGGACGTCATCCTCGTGCCCGAGATGCCGTTCGACATCGACGAGGTCTGCGAGCACATCAAGCGCCGCCACGCGACCGGCCGCACGTTCTCGATCATCGTCGTCTCCGAGGGCGCGCTGCCCCGCGACGGGAGCGGGATCTCCACCGCCTCCGGGCAGACCGACGCGTTCGGCCACGCCCGGCTCGGGGGCATCGCGGTCGCGCTCGAGCCCGAGATCGAGGAGCGCACCGGCTTCGAGACGCGGATGACGATCCTCGGCCACGTCCAGCGCGGCGGGACGCCGACGGCCTACGACCGCGTGCTCGCCACGCGCTTCGGCGTCGGCGCGGTCGACGCGGTCTCCGAGGGCCGCTTCGGCTCGATGGTCGCGCTGCGCGGGACCGACGTCGTCCTCGTCGCGCTCGAAGAGGCCGTCGCCGAGCCGAAGCTGCTCGACCGCGGGCTCTACGAGACGGCCGAGGTCTTCTTCGGCTGACGGTAGGGTCCCGGCGCATGTGCCGGGCCCTCGCCATGGTCCTCGTCGGAACGCTCGGCCTGGGCCTCGTGGCGGGGTGCGGAACCGACCGCTCCCAGGACAACGGGTACGTCGACGCGGTCAATCGCGCCCAGCGGGACTTCGCCGCTAGGTTCGCCCGGCTCTCCAAGCGCATCACGGCGACGAGCACGCCCGGGGAGGACCGGCGCACGCTCGGGGCGTTCCGGGCCGCGGTCGATCGCACGGTCGTCCGCCTGCGGGGGGTCGAGGTCCCGGATCGGGTCGGATCGCTCCACGCCCGCCTGGTCGACGAGATCGCCGCGTACGGCCGCCAGATCGACCGCGCGCGGGCGGCCTTCCGCGGCCAGCGCGCGCAGGCCATCCTCGCCGCTCAGACCGACCTCGTGAGCGCCGTGACGAGGATCTCGGCGCAGATCAACCGCACGATCGCCACGATCAACGAGCGGCTGCGCGGCTGACCGCTAGCGTGGCGGTCATGTCGCCGACGTGGATCTGGATGCAGGCGGTCATCGTCATCTTCGTGCTCGCGGGCATGGTCATCGCGATCGTCAAGCTCGTGTAGCGCCCGATGTTCGCGTCGATCGTCGTCGGCACCGACGGGTCCCCGAGCGCGGGCGAGGCCGTCCGCCAGGCCGCCGAGCTCGCCGCGCGGCTCGACGCGCGGCTGGACATCGTCAGCGCCTACGAGCCCGTCTCGCAGTCGCGGATGCGGCGCGAGGCGCAGCAGATCCCCGAGGACGACGAGTGGATGATCAACGTGCGCGAGGACGTCGACGCCACGCTGCGCGACGCGGCCGCGGTCGCGCAGGCGGCCGGCGTGACCGCCGAGACATGGGCGCGCCAGGGCGACCCGGCCGACGCGATCCTCGACGTCGCCGAGGAGCGCGACGCCGAGCTCGTCGTCGTCGGCCACCGCGGCGCGACCGGCGCGCGCCGCTTCCTGCTGGGATCGGTCCCCAATCGCGTCAGCCACCACGCCCCGTGCAGCGTGCTGATCATCCGCACGGGGTGACGCGGGGTCAGCCGGAGAGCGCGCGGGCGGCGTCGAGCAGGCCGGCGCCGTAGAACCCGTCGAATCCCGGCGGCCCGAGGTCGACGGCGGTGTCGCGCAGCCGCTCCCCGATCGCTGCGGGCGACGGGTACGCCCCGAGCGTGCGCGCCGCCAGCATCAGGGCGACGACACCGGTGACGTGGGGCGCCGCCATCGACGTTCCGTGCAGGCCGGGCTCGCGGTCGCGGTCGCGCACGATGCGGAAGACGCCGGG
>DATNGY010000284.1:0-4602 GCA_035605735.1 Solirubrobacteraceae bacterium | reverse complement strand
CGTCGCGAGGAGGATCGCCCCGACGCCGCAGGCCACGCCGAGCGCGAACGTGAGCCGTCCGCTGACCAGCATCGACACGGTCCCGAGCGCGAACCAGAGCGCCCCGACCCGCGCGCCGGGGCCGCCGAAGCGCTCCCGGGCGACACGCTCGAAGAGCCACGACGCGGCGACCGCGGCGAGCGCGCCGACGACCCGCGGCCCCAGCAACGCGGCGAGCGGCGGGAAGAGCAAGCTGTAGCCGGGCATGTGGTGGCCGCCGTACCAGCCGTTATCCCAGACGACGAGGCCGAGGCCGGCGCGGTACTCCTGGGCGGCCAGGTCGGCGCTGTCGGGGCCGACCACGGCGACGACGGCGGCGAGGACGGCGGCCGCCGCCCACGCCGGGACGCTCCGGCTACGCGTCCAGGAACGCGGCGACGCGATCGACGACATCGGGGCGGTCGAGCCAGGGCCAGTGGCCGGCGCCGGGCACGCGGACGGTCTCGGTCGGGCCACCGAGCGCGGCGGCGTAGCCGTCGGCGAAGCGCGCGGGCACATAGGGATCTTCCTCGCCCCAGACGACGAGTGCCGGGCAGGCGATGCTCGCCAGGTCGAGTCCCGCCCGCGCGAGCGCGTCCTCGGGGCTCGAGCGGTAGAGGTGAAGGATCGCGCGCTGCGTGCCCTGGTCGAAGAACGGCCACACCGCGTCGGCGATCGCCCCGGGCACCGCGCGGCGCGCGGTCCGCCGCCCGGTGAAGCCCATGACGACCTCGCCGAGCCCCGGCGTCCGCCAGGCGCGCGCGACCCGGTGCCAGCGAAAGCCGGGCAGGAGCGGCACGGCGTCGAGGACGGCGAGGCGCTCGACCCGCTCGGGGGCGCGCTGCGCCCAGAGGAGGCCGATCGCGCCCCAGTCGTGCGCGACGAGGCGCACGCGATCGAGCCCCGCGAGGTCGAGGAACGCGTCCAGCCAGCGGTCGAGGCCGGCGATGGTGTAGTCGCGGTCGCCGCGCTTGCCGCTGCGCCCGAAGCCGGGCAGGTCGGGCGCCACGCCGCCGGTCCGGGCGAGGAACGGTCGCCACAGCTCGCTCGAGGTGGGCACGCCGTGGAGGTAGAGGACGGGCGGGTCGGCGCCGGGCTCGTCCAGCCAGAACTGCGGCTGGTCGCCGAGCTGCTCGAGATGCGCGGCCGACCCGATCACGGGCGCGGGAGGGTACCTTTCGGCCGTGCCGAGCCTCGCCCACGGGCGCCGCTGGTCGCGGCCGTCGGCGCGGCGCGTCCGCGCGGTGCGCGAGCGCCTGCGCGCGACGTACGGGCTCCCCGTGATGGCGCCGCACGGCGACGGGCTCGGCGAGCTCGTCCTCACCGTGCTGTCGCAATCGACGAACGACCGCAACCGCGACGTCGCCTTCCTGCGCCTGCGCGACCGCTTCGAGGCTTGGGAGGCGGTCCGCGACGCGCCGGTCGAGGAGGTCGAGGCGGCGATCCGGCCCGGCGGGATCTCGAAGGTCAAGTCCGCGCGCATCCAGGAGCTGCTGCGGGCGATCGGCGAGGGCGGGCGGGATCTCGATCTCGGGTGGCTGGCCACCGCGCCGGTCGAGGAGGGTCGCGCCTTCCTCTGCGCCCTGCCCGGCGTGGGCCGCAAGACCGCGGCGTGCGTGCTGCTCTTCGCCTTCGGGCGCCGGGACGTGCCAGTCGACACGCACGTCTCACGCGTGGGGACGCGGCTGCACCTCCTCGAGCGCGGCGCGTCCTTCGACCTGCTCCACGACCAGATGCTCGCGCTGACGCCGCCCGGCGCGGAGCTCGAGCTCCACGTCAACCTCCTGCGCCACGGCCGGCGCCTGTGCCACGCGCGCCGCCCGGCGTGCCGTGAGTGCCCGCTGCGGCGGATGTGCCCGGAGCGCCAGGCGTGAGGCTGCGGCGCGAGCCCGTCGTCATCACGTACCTCGAGCTGACCGACCCGGCGCAGCTGCGCCCGGCCGCCCCGCCGCGGCTGCCGGACGTGCGCATCGAGCGCGTCGACCCGCCCGACGGCGGCGTCGACCGCTGGTTCTACGAGCGCGTCGGGGCCGAGCACGACTGGACGGACCTGCTCGGCCGCACCGCGGCCCAGTGGCAGGCCTGGGCCGAGCGCCACGAGACGTGGACGGCGACGGTCGCCTCCGACCGCGCCGGCTTCTACGAGCTCGACGTCCGTCGCGAATCGGTCCAGGTCGCGTACTTCGGCCTGCTCCCGGCGTTCCGGGGCGCCGGCCTCGGCGGTCACCTGCTCACCCACGCCCTGCGCCGCGGCCTCGCGCTCGCCCCCCGCGTGTGGCTGACGACGAACACGCGCGACGCGCCGGCCGCGCTGCCCAACTACGAGCGCCGCGGGCTGCGGGTCTTCCGGCGCGAGCCCCGGGGGTAGGGGTCGATTGGGCATCGAGGGGGAGCGGGTCCGTGCCGTGAGTGGTCCCTCGACGGTCTATGTGACCGTTGAGCGACCACTCGGACTCGAAAACAGCGCTCCCCCGGCACAGCGCGCGCTCGAACATCTGCTAGTCTACGACTCAGATTTCTATCTCTGACGACGTTTAAGGACCAAGGAGCCACCAGCGTATGGGCAAGACCATCGGCATCGACCTCGGCACGACGAACTCGTGCATGGCCGTCCTGGAGGGCGGCGAGCCGACCGTCATCGAGAACGCCGAGGGCGGCCGCACCACCCCGTCCGTGGTCGCGTTCACGCAGAGCGGCGAGCGCCTTGTCGGCACCGTCGCCAAGCGCCAGGCGGTCACGAATCCCAAGAACACCGTCTTCTCGATCAAGCGCTTCATGGGCCGCAAGGAGGCCGAGGTGCGCGAGGAGGAGTCGATCGTCCCCTACAAGGTCGTCGCCGGCCCGAACGGCGACGCCCGCGTCGACGCGGGCGGCCAGCAGTTCAGCCCGCCCGAGATCAGCGCGATGATCCTCGGCAAGCTCAAGGCCGACGCCGAGGCCTACCTCGGCGACACCGTCGACGCCGCGGTCATCACCGTCCCGGCCTACTTCAACGACGACCAGCGCCAGGCGACGAAGGACGCCGGCCGCATCGCCGGCCTCGACGTCAAGCGCATCATCAACGAGCCGACAGCCGCGTCGCTCGCCTACGGCCTCGACAAGGAGACCGACCAGACGATCCTCGTCTTCGACCTCGGCGGCGGCACGTTCGACGTGTCCGTGCTCGAGATCGGCGACGGCGTCTTCGAGGTCAAGGCGACCTCCGGCGACAACCACCTCGGCGGCGACAACTTCGACAAGGCGATCGTCGACTGGCTCGCCAGCGAGTTCCGCCGCGACCAGGGCATCGACCTCACGCAGGACCCGATGGCCCTGCAGCGCCTCTACGAGGCGGCCGAGAAGGCGAAGATCGAGCTCTCGACCGCGCAGGAGACGCAGATCAACCTGCCGTTCATCACGGCCGACCAGAGCGGCCCGAAGCACCTCGACACGCGCCTGACGCGCGCGAAGCTCAACGAGCTCACGAGCGACCTGCTCGACCGCGTGGTCGCGCCGGTGCGCCAGGCCCTCGACGACGCCAAGGAGAAGGGCGTCGGCTCGGTCGACCACGTCGTCCTCGTCGGCGGCATGACGCGCATGCCCGCCGTCCAGGAGAAGGTCAAGGAGCTCACCGGCAAGGAGCCGCACCGCGGCGTCAACCCGGACGAGGTCGTGGCCGTCGGCGCCGCCATCCAGGCGGGCGTCCTGGCCGGCGACGTCAAGGACGTGCTCCTGCTCGACGTCACCCCGCTCACGCTCGGCATCGAGACCAAGGGCGGCGTGATGACGAAGCTGATCGAGCGCAACACCACGATCCCGACGCGCAAGTCGGAGATCTTCTCGACGGCCGAGGACAACCAGCCGTCGGTCGAGATCCACGTCCTGCAGGGCGAGCGCGAGATGGCGACCTACAACAAGTCGCTGGGCAAGTTCCAGCTCACCGGCATCCCGCCGGCGCCGCGCGGCATCCCGCAGATCGAGGTCGGCTTCGACATCGACGCCAACGGCATCCTCAACGTGTCGGCCAAGGACCTCGGCACGGGCAAGGAGCAGAAGATCGAGATCCGCTCGGGCGGCGGGCTCAGCGACGACGAGATCAAGCGCATGGTCTCCGACGCCGAGACGCACGCCGACGAGGACCGGCGCGCCCGCGAGCTCGCCGAGGCCCGCAACACGGCCGAGAACGCGGCCTACCAGGCCGAGCGCCAGCTCAAGGATCTCGGCGATCAGGTCGACCCGTCCTCGCGCGAGCAGATCGAGGCCGCGATCCGCGACGTGCGCGAGTCGCTGACCTCCGAGGACGCGAACGAGATCAACGCCAAGGCCGAGGCGCTCCAGGCCTCCTTCCACAAGGTCTCCGAGGCGATGTACGAGCGCGCCCAGCAGCAGGCCTCGGCCCAGGGCGGCAACGGCGCGGCGACCGACGGCGACGCCGCCGCGTCCTCGGCGGACGAGGAGGACGTCGTCGACGCCGAGGTCGTGGACGAGGGCAAGTAGGCGATGACGCACGAGCGGCCCGAGGTCGAGGAGGCGGTGGCGGCGGAGACGGAGTCCGCCGCCCCCGCGGCCGAGGCCGAGCCCACGGATCACGCCGAGCCCACGGTC
>DATNGY010000283.1:0-7400 GCA_035605735.1 Solirubrobacteraceae bacterium | reverse complement strand
GGATCGCCGAGCTCGGGGACTGGCGCGGCGACGCCCTCGCCAGGATGCGCAAGCTGATCAAGCAGGCCGACCCCGACGTCGTCGAGGAGTGGAAATACAGAGGAGTTCCGGTCTGGTACCACGACGAGATCGTCTGCACGGGTGAGACCTACAAGGACCACGTGAAGATGACGTTCGCGAAGGGCGCCTCGCTGGACGACCCCTCGGGCCTGTTCAACGCCACGCTCAAGGGCAACACCTGGCGGGCCATCGATTTCCATGAAGGCGACAAGATCAACGCGAAGGCGTTGAAGGCGCTCATCCGCGAGGCCGTGAACCTGAACACATCCGACCGCCCCTAGGCACCGCCACTCCGGCGAGCCGAACGACGATCCGCCTAACTCCCCGCCAACGAGCCGGACGGCGGCTACCCGGTCGTCGTCGCGGCGGGCAGCCCCGGGACCTGTGGGCCTTCGGGACCCGATCAGCCTGCCCGTGTAGCTTCGCGGGATGGGACGGTGCCCGCAGCGGGCGTTGCCGGCGGTGGTTGGCGTGCTCGTGGCCGTGGCGTCGCTCGCCCTCGTCGCGAGCGCGGGCGCCGCCGCTGCGCGCTCCAAGGCCAAGCGCCCGCCGGTCGCGGGCCCGCGCTTCGTGCGGACGATCGCGACGGGCGAGACCGGCTGGTTCTCGTCGCCCGGGCTCGTCGACCTCACCGGCGATCGTCGCCTGGAGATCGTCGCGCCGTTCTACTCCACGTTCGTCTTCGACCACAAGGGCCGCCTGCTGGGGAAGGGCACGGCGACCAGCGGACGCGTCTACGCCCCGAGCGTCGTCGCCGACCTCGACGGCGACGGCGCGCCCGAGATCGTCGTCGGCGGCAGCGACGGGACGGTCGCGGCCTACGACCTGCGCGGCGGTGGGCTGCAGCTCAAGCCGGGCTGGCCGGCCTCGACCTGCAGCGGCGGGCAGTGCCCCGAGACCCTGGGCCTGGCTGCGGCCGACCTCGACCGCGACGGCCGGATCGAGGTCGTGGCGACGACGACGAACACGTCGCCGACCGGATCGCAGGTGTTCGTCTTCGACGCGGCGGGCCGGCCGTACCGACCGCCGGGAGCGCCCGCGTCGGCCTGGCCGCGGTTCAACGCCAGCGATGCGACCTTCAACGGCGTCGGCAATCACGGCTACGGCGCCTACGGCGAGAACGTCGGGATCGGCAACATCGACAACGACCCGCAGCTCGAGATCGTCGTCACGTTCGACAACCACCAGATCAACGTGTTCAACGACGACGGCACGTCGATGCTCGCGTCGCCGTGGTACACGAACCGCCAGAGCGGCCACGTCGGAAGCCGTCTGGGATGGGGGCAGTTCATCCGCTGGCTGAGCCCTCGCGTCGAGCGCGACCAGTACCACCGCCACGTCGGCCCGTGGCCCGACGTCCGCAGGACCCCGTGGCTGCAGTGGACGGCGTCGCCGCCGTCGGTCGCCGACCTCGACCGCGACGGCCGCAACGAGGTGATCGGGGTCCCGAACGTCGAGCGCAAGGAGCCCTACGAGACGCAGGCCTACGCCTTCATGGTCCTCGACGGCGCGCAGGGCGCCGGCACGCGCTCGGCGCGCAGGCACAAGGGGTTCGGGCGGCTCCCGTTGAGCGCCAAGCCGGCCGTTCGTCGCGACGGCGACTGGTATCCGCCAAGCGGCATCCCGGCGCCTTCGATCGTGAACCTCCGCGGCGATCGCCGTCCCGAGATCGTCGCGCCCGTCCCCGACGGCTACGTCTACGCGGTCGGGCCGGACGGCAGGCGCCTGTGGCGCTACGACTACGCCCACGGAGCGCCGAAGACGTTCGCGTCCGAGGTCGTCGCCGCCGATCTGAACCGCGACGGCGTCCCGGAGCTCGTCTTTGGCGTCTACGGCGCGGCCCGTCGGTCGGGCCGGCTGGTCGTGCTCTCGGCCGCGGGCAAGCGGCTGTACGACATCCGCCTGCGCCACCAGCGTCGAGACGCCAACGGCATCGGCGTCGCCGCGGCGCCGTCCATCGGCGATCTCGATCGCGACGGGCGGCTCGAGATCGTGGTCTCGACGATCGACCACGGGATCGACGTGTTCCGCGTCCCGCCGGGCCCGCCTTCGGCGGGTGCCCCGGGCACGAACCGCCTGCCCTGGCCGACGGGCCGCGGCAACCTCCTGCGCAACGGCGCCCGCCGCGGCTGACGCGTCGGACGACGTCGACCGATACGTTGGCGGCGATGCGCCGGTGGGCCGCGATCGTGCTGCTCGTGCAGCTCTCGGCGCTCGCCGCGGGATGCGGCGCGTCGACGGACCCCGGTCCGCCGCTCGCGCTTCGGCCGGGCGACGTCGTGCGCTCGAAGCCGTCGCACGTGGTGGTCGTCGTGATGGAGAACAAAGAGGACCGGATGGTCCTAGGGGCGCCCGGCGCTCCGTACCTCACGCGCCTGGCCCGCACGTACGCGCGCGTGCCCCGGAGCTACGCGATCCGCCATCCCTCACTCCCCAACTACCTGGCGCTGACGAGCGGATCGACGCAGGGGGTCACCAGCGACTGCACGGACTGCCGCGTCGACGCGCCGAGCATCGTCGAGCAGTTGGAGGCGCGCCGGATCTCGTGGAAGGCGTACATGCAGGGCATGCCGACGCGCTGCTTCGCGGGCGCATCCGCGGCCGGATACGCCAAGAAGCACGACCCCTTCGCCTACTACGACGCCGTCGCGCGCGATCCCTCGCGCTGCCGCAAGATCGTCCCGTACCGCGAGCTCGCGGCGGACCTGCGCGGCGGGCGGCTGCCGACGTTCGCGTGGATCACGCCGGACCTGTGCAACGACTCGCACGACTGCGACGTCCGGACGGGCGACCGCTTCCTCGCGCAGCTCGTGCCGCTCCTGCTGCGCGGCGTCGGGCCGCGCGGCTTCGTGGTCGTGACCTACGACGAGGGCGACACGAGCCGCGGCTGCTGCGGACTGGCGCACGGGGGGAGGATCGCCACCGTCGTCGCCGGCCCCGACGTGCGGGGCGGGTTTCGCCACCGGGGAGCGGTCGACCACTACGGGACGCTCGGCACGATCGAGAAGGCGCTCGGCCTGCCGCCGCTCGGCCGCGCCGCCGACCCCCGCAGCGGCCGCTTCACCGACGTCTTCCGCCACCCGCCGCACCTACGCAGCGGTCAGTAGGGGAGCTCGAGGCCGCGGGCCGGCCTGAACGTTCGCTTCTCGGGATAGACGCAGACGTCGCCGGGGATCAGGTCCCCCATCGTCACGAGCTGCATGCCGTCCGCGCCGACCTCGATGCGGTGCCCGACGCCGGTGTTCTCCCGGCACAGCCAGAACGACCCGGCGTGCAGCGGGTGCGCATCGTCACCGAGGCGGGCGATCCCGCTCCCGCTACGCACGTACCACGCCTCTTCGCGCGCGGAGTGAAAGTGCAGGTCGGTGTTGTGCGTGTCGGGTGGCATCGCGTCCTGCGCGAGCACGAGCTTGTCCGAGCCCATGTCGCGCAGGTCGCGCGAGGCGTAGGCGAGCCGGCCCTCGCGTCCCTCGTGGAGCGGGAGCTCGGCGAGGTTGCGGATCGTCCGTGGTCGTTCGGCGGTCGGCGCCGGCAGGACGAGCGGGCCGGCGTCGGCGTCGGCGGCGTAGGGGTGCGCGCTGTCGGCGGGCGACCAGTGTGGACCGAGCCAGAACTGCCGGGTCCGCGGCAGGTAGGTGATGTTCGTGCGCGAGCCCTCGGCGACGGCGAGCACGGTCAGCCCGGCGTCGCCTGCGATCAGCGTGTGGGCGTCGCCGTTGGCGGGGTGCCAGAGCAGGTCGTCGACAGCGATCGCATACGTGCGCACGTCGTCGGGACCGGAGGTCTGATAGCTCAGCCCGCCGCCCGCGAGCACCAGGAAGGCCTCGTCCTCGTCCGCGTGGCTGTGCGGCGGCGTCGAGCGCATCCCGGGGTCGATCTCGATCATGGCGACGCCGAGCCGCTTGGCGCCGGCCGCGACGCCCAGGCGGCGACGGGCGGCGCCCACCTCGCCGTACTCCCAGCGCTGGGCCGGGACGTCGGCGACGCGGATCGGAAGCCCCTCGGGCATCAGCTGCCGGCATCGAGGGGCAGGTCGAGCCAGACGCGGTCGCGGAGCTCGATGCCGTCGATCGTGGTCCCCGGGGGGTAGCCCGTCGCCAGCGTGAACGCGTCGCGCTCGATCGCGCTCAGCCGGAAGCCCGCTCGCTGATAGAAGCGCAGGTTGTCGACATCCGCGGCCGCCGTCGCGACGCGCAGCCTCGTGCACGAGTCCTCCACGGCGAGCCGGATCGCGGCGGCGATGAGCGTTCGGCCGATCCCGCGGCGGCGATGGGAGGCGAGGACGGCGATGTTCTTGATCTCGGCTTCGCCGGGCACGGCGGTCGCGGCCAGCTGCAGGTGCCCGACGACCTCGTCGCCCTGGACGGCGACCAGGACGCGGCCGGAGTCGAGATAGGAGTCGAGTTGCGTCGCGGAGTCCTCGGCGAGCTCGAACAGCGATCTCAGCTCCGCCCGGGAGCCCTCGTGCTCTTGGACGCGGACCGGTGTAGCGCGCATCCGACGCTCACTAGTCCACGACGCGCACGCCCACGCGCTGGACCGCGTTGACGCCGTACCCGCCCTGGTTCCAGGCGTCGGCGCTCTCGAGTGGCTGAACGTTGCCGGCCGCGTCGGTCGCGCGCACGCAGAGCTCGTAGTCGCCCGCCGCGCCGGGGTCCCACGCGTAGGACCACCGCCTCCAGCCGTGCTTGCCGTTCGGTTCCTCCAGGCGCGCGTCGCTCCACGTGCGGCCCCCGTCGGCGCTGAACTGCACGCGCGAGACCGGGTGTGGTCCGGACCACGCCCGACCCTCGACGAGCGTGGGGCCCGCGGGCACCTGCCGGCGACGCGAGAGGAACTCCGGGATCCCCGGCGGCGCCATCAGCGCGCGCGGCTTCTTGTGCGTGACCGGCGTGCCGGGGTCGTCCTCCGAGCGGCGGTAGCGGTAGAGGAGCGTCTGCTGGACGCCCTCGAACGGCTGCGAGATCGCCGTGATCGACCGCAGCCACTTGACCGAGGCCATCCCGTACCACTCGGGGACGACGAGCCGCAGCGGGAAGCCATGAGCCGGCGGCAGCGGCCGGCCGTTCATCGCGTAGGCGAGCAGGACGTCCTCGCGCAGCGCCTCCGCGATCGGCAGGCTGCGCTGGTAGTCCTGCTCGACGCCCTGATCGACTCCGCGGTCATGGCCGGTGAACAGCACCTCGACGGCGTCCTCCAGCAGCCCGGCGTCCTCCAGGACGCCGCGCAGCGGCGTCCCGGTCCACTCCGCGCAGCCGATCGCCTCGTCGTGCCAGGGCGCCGAGACCGGGCGCGGCGCGAGGTGCGCGCGCCCGGTGCCGGCGCACTCCAGCATCACCGGCATCGTCACCGCCGGGCGCGCGCGCAGGTCGGCGAGCGTCAGCGCCGCCGGCTTGCGGACGCGCCCGTCGACGACGAGCTCGAACGTCGCCGGGTCGAGGTCGGGGATGTCGAAGTGGACGAGCACGTAGTGCATGCCGATCGGCGTGATCGGGCGGCGCAGCGCCTCGAGCGGCATGCCCGGGTTGCGAAGCGCGAGCCGCACCTCCTCGCGTGTGAACTCCGTGCTGCTCGCAATCGCCATGCCGCAGGGTAACCGGGCGCCGCCGCAGCACCGCGTCGGGGATGATGGCGCGCGTCGTCGGCGAACCTGAGAGGGCTGGATCGTGCCGCAGACCCAGACGTTGTCGGTGTGCCTCGCCGGAGCCACCGGCTGGACCGGACGGGCGCTCGTGCCGGCCGTGGTCGCGGCGCCCGACCTCGCGCTCGCCTCCGCGGTGAGCCGCTCGGCCGCCGGCCGGGATCTCGGCGAGGCCCTCGGCGGCGACCCGCTCGGGACGCCCGTGCACGCGAGCGTGCGCGATGCGCTCGACGGCGTCGACGTCCTCGTCGACTACACGTCCGCGACGGCGGTGAAGGCCAACGCGCTGGCCGCGATCGAAGCCGGAGTGGCCGTGGTCATCGGCAGCTCGGGACCGACGGCGGCGGACTTCGGCGAGATCGACGCGGCGGCGCGCGAGCGCTCGGTCGGGGTCATCGCGTCGGGGAACTTCTCGCTGACCGCCGCGATGTGCCAGGCCGCGGCGCTCCTCGCGGCGCGCCACCTCCCGCAGTGGGAGGTCATCGACTACGCGAGCGCCGCGAAGCCCGACGTCCCGAGCGGGACTGCGCGCGAGCTCGCCGAGCGCCTGGCGGAGGTGCGCGAACCGGCGATCGGATGGCCGCTCGACGAGCTCCAGGGACCGCGCGAGGCGCGCGGCGCCGGCGTGGACGGCACGCAGGTGCACTCGGTCCGGCTGCCGAGCTTCGTCGTGTCGACGGAGGTCGTCTTCGGCCTCCCCGACGAGCGCCTGACCATCCGCCACGACGCCGGCGCGACCGCCGAGCCCTATATCGCGGGCACGCTGATGGCGGTGCGCAAGGCGCCGGCGCTCGTCGGGCTGATGCGCGGCCTCGACACGCTGCTGCTGGCGGACGACTGACGCTACGCGGCGCTCGCCGCGGCCGGCTCGACGTCGGCGTCCGGCGGCATGAGGATCCACGCCGCGACGTAGACGATCGGGCTCAGCACGACGATCGTCGCGATCGCGAGCAGGCGCGCGACGAGCGGGTTGATCTCGTAGCGGCGGGCGAAGCCCGCAGCGACTCCGGCGAGCACGCGACCTTCGCGCGGCCGCGAGAGCCCCTTCTGCGAGAACCATGCTCGTGCGCCGTCGAGCGAAGGATCGTCGGCGGCGACGTTGGAATGAGTGGTGGCGGTCATTGGATCTTTCTCGTTCCTCCGGACCAGGCCCGGGGTTGTTTGCGTACGAGTAGGATCGCCTCGGCGCGCGCTGCCTCCCAGCCAGGCAGCCGTAGCCGACGTGGGTGCTAACCGGCGCCGATCCCCTACGGGGCATCCCGGAGGCGCGGCCCGCTTCAGCCCTGGGCGATCTCTGGTTTACTGGCCCGGCGATGACCGATCCGGGATCCGAGCAGGCCGAGGGCAAGGAGCTCTCGCAGCCCAAGCGATACGAAAAGCGCGTCGAGGAGTGGATCCTCGCCCTCCGCGACGAGGCCGGGCAGCGGGCGCCGGAGGTGCTCAGCGGACTGGCCTCGACGGCGAAGAGCGTCGCTCAATACCTCGACGACCTCGCGGAGCAGTCCAGGGCGAAGCAGAAGAGGGGCGAGCCCGCGGGCGGTGAGGGCGCCGCCGCGACGGAGGGCGCCACCCCGACCGAGGACGCCGCGCCGAAACCGCCGACGGAGCCCGAGAGCTCGTCACAATCCTGACGCCGGCCGCGGGGCCGGGAAGGACCGCGCGCCGCGCGGCGTCGTCGCGAAGAGACGGCCGGATCCGG
>DATNGY010000282.1:0-4705 GCA_035605735.1 Solirubrobacteraceae bacterium | reverse complement strand
GAAGCGCGGCTCGCTCTCGCGGGCGTGGCGGGCCGCGATCCAGAGCGCGTCGTCGCCGACCGGCAGGCGCACGGCGTCGCCGGCCGCGACCGCCTCGAGCAGGGCGATCTCGGCCGCGTCGCGGTCGGCGGGGAAGTTGCCGGGCCGCAGGATCTCGGCCACCTCCGCGGTCGTCAGCCCGAGCGGCGACTCCTCGAGCGCCGCGAGCGGCGCCTCGGGAGCCGGGCGGCGCGGGAGCGTCGGGTCGAGGTTCGCGATGAGGACGTCGTAGGCCTCGACGGGCTGGAAGCCCCCCGCCTGCAGCCGCGTGCCGCCGCGCTCGAAGACGAGCGAGGGCGCGGTGAAGCGCACGGGGCCGTCGGTGCGCGCGGTCTTGCCCTGCGCCTCGGCGGCGCCGCCGGCGGCCGTCCGCGCGAGCGCGCGGTCGGACTCGTAGGCCGCGACGACCTCGGGGTCCTCGATGCGGGCGACGATCGCCGCGGCGTCGAGTCCGGCGACGCCGCGCAGGGCCGCGAGCAGATCGGCGTCGTCGTCGAGTACCGACGGCGTCGTGAACTGCGCGAGCTGGAGCGCGCGAAAGGCCGCGTCGCCGAGCGCGGGGTCCTCGAGGCGCGCTGCGACGACCGCGCGACAGGCGCGCGAGGTGGCGGCGACGCGTCGCTTGGGGACGGGCGAGAACGGCATCCCCCAGCGGCGGAAGCGCAGCTGGCCGCGCGCGGAGCGAAGCGGCGTGGCGCCGCGATCGAGGTACTGCTGGGCGCGCTCGGTCAGGCCGATGAGGACGAGCCGCCAGTCGAGACCGTCGCCGTAGCGCCAGCGCAGCGTCGCGAGCGCGGGCCAGGCCGACCACGCCCACGGGCAGCCGGGGTCGGAGAAGTGGGTCACGCGGATCCGTTGCACGTGCAACATCATGGCACGCGTCCGGTACGGGCGCCCGGCTCGGCGAGCGCTGGCGCGCGGGCGACGCCGAGCTCGCCGTCACGGGGCCGCCCGTGCCCTGCGCCAAGCTCGGCGCCCGCACGGGCGACCCGCGCTTCCCGAGGGCCTTCGTGCGCTTGGCCGGCCCGGGGCGTACCTGCGGATCGTGCGGGCGGGCGCCGCGCGGGCGGGGGACGCCATCGAGGTCGTCCACCGCCCAGAGCACGGCGTCACGGTCGCCCTCGTGTCGAAGGCGATGCTCCTCGACCGCGCGCTGCTTCCCGCGCTTCGGGCCGCGCGCGCGGATTCACGCCCGAGCTCGCCGCCTGGCTGCGCGCGGCGGCCTGACGAGCGCCTTGGCGTCGTCGGGCCCGGCGCCCTTCGTGGCGCGGCGGGCGTGAGCGATGGCTTCGATGAATCCGATTGCTTGCATGGCATCAGGATTCCGCCCACATTCATTAGTCGCAATCGCAGATTCACGGAATCGATAAGCTGCGCTGATGCCAATGCTCGACCCGCGCCGGGTCCTCACGTTCCGCGAGGTCGCCGAGCGTCGCTCGTTCTCGCGGGCGGCGGAGGAGCTCTCGCTGACGCAGTCCGCGGTCTCCCAGCAGGTCGCCGCGCTCGAGCGCCAGCTCGGCGTCGCGCTCCTGCACCGCGGACGCGGCGGCGTGCGCCCGACCGCCGCCGGCGAGACGCTCCTCGCCCACGCCGTCGCCGTCGACGAGCGGTTGCGCCTCGCGGCCACGCAGCTCGGCGAGCTCGCCGACGACGAGCGCCGCGAGCTGCGGGTCGGAGCCTTTCCGAGCGCGCTCGCCACGATCGTCCCGGCCGCCGTCGAGCGGCTGCTGGCGCGCCGCCCCGATATCAGCGTGCGCCTGACCCAGGGCGGCACCGACGAGCTCGTCGCCGGCGTGCGCGACGGCACGCTCCACGTCGCGCTCTCCTTCCAGGACGCCGCCCTCCCCCGCCGCGAGCACGCGGGCACGCGCCGCCACGACCTGTTCGAGGAGCCGATGGTCCTCGCGCTCCCGCCACGCCACCGGCTCGCGCGCCGGCGCTCGATTCGCCTGGCGGACCTCGCCGCCGACCCGTGGACCGCCGCCTCGCGCGACGGCCTCATCGTGCGCGCGTGCCGGGCGGCCGGCTTCGAGCCGCGCGTGGCGATCGTCGCCGCCGACGCGCTCGCGATCCGGGCCGTCATCCACGCCGGGCTCGCCGTAAGCCTCACGCCGCGGCTGCTCGCCGCGCAGCTCCCCGGCGTGCGCATCGCCGCCGTCGACGGCGAGCCCCCGCGGCGCGCGCTCTACGCGCTGCTGCCCGACAGCGGCGCCCGGGCGCTCGAGCGCGAGCTGCTCGAAGAGCTCCGCCGCGCCGGCTGAGGCGAGCTAGACGGCGAACGTCGCGGGGAGCTCGGGGCGCTCGACGCCCTCGGGCAGGCGGCCCTCCTCGTCGAGCTTCTCGAGGTGCGCGGTCAGCGTGAGCAGCGCGGCCCCGCGCAGCGCCGAGGGCGCGTCGGCCCAGACGCGATCGAGCAGCTCGTCGGAGCCGCGCAGCCCGGCGTCGAGCGCCGCGACCAGATGGCGCTCGCGCTCGCGACGGTGCTCGACGAGCTCGGTCAGCCGGGCGGCGGGATCGAGGACGACGGGACCGTGGCCCGGGCACAGCACGCTGAGCTGTCGCGCGCGCAGGCGCTCCAGCGCGTCGAGGTAGCCCGCGAGCGACCCGGGCCCGGGTCCGACGAAGACGCTGCCGGCGCCGAGGACGGCGTCGCCCGTGCAGCAGGCGCCGCCCGCGACGAACGCGAGGTGGTCGGGCGCGTGCCCCGGCGTCGCCACCGCCTCGAGCGGGCCGAAGCGCGCGCCGTCGGCGAGGCGCACGTCGGCGTGCTCGTAGGCCGCCGCCGCGATCGGCACGCCGCCCGACGCGTCGCGCAGGCGGAGCGCGAGCGCGACGTGGTCGTAGTGGTCGTGCGTCAGCGCGATGCCGCCGATGCCGCCGCGATCACGCGCGTCGGAGAGGATCCGCCGCAGGTGAGCGTCGAGGTCCGGCCCGGGGTCGACGACCCAGCACGGATCACGCCCGACGAGCCACGTGTTCGTCCCCTGCAGCGTGAGGGGCCCGGGGTTGTCGGCGATCACGAGCCCGACGTCGTCCACGCCCGAAGGATCGCAGGCACCCATGTCCCTTCGCGGACGGGCACAGGCACCCATGTCCGCTTCGCGGACGGGCGCGGGCGGCCTGTAACGTCCGCCCCGAGTCCACGACGAGGAGGCCCATGTCCGAGCGCAGCGTCGATGTCGTCGTCATCGGAGCGGGGCCCGCCGGGGAGGTCTGCGCCGGGCGGCTCGCCGAGGCGGGCCTCGAGGTCGCGATCGCCGAGGAGCACCTCGTCGGCGGCGAGTGCTCGTTCTACGGCTGCATCCCCTCCAAGGCGCTCCTGCGACCCGGCAGCCTGCTCGCCGAGACCCACCGCGTCCCCGGCGTGGCCGAGGCGGTCGACGGGCGCGCGCTCGACGTCCGCGCCGTGCTCGAGCGCCGCGACGAGACGATCCACCACCTCTCGGACGACGACCAGCTGCCCTGGCTCGAGGAGCGCGGGATCGCGCTCGAGCGGGGCCACGCGCGGATCGTCGGCGAGCGCGAGGTGTCGGTCGGGGATGCGACGCTGCGCGCCCGCCGCGCGGTCGTCGTCGCCGTCGGGACCCGCGCCGCCCTGCCCCCGATCCCGGGGCTGGCAGAGGCGAAGCCGTGGACGAATCGCGAGGCGGTGACGTCCGAGCACGTGCCCGCGAGCCTCGTCGTCCTCGGCGGCGGCACCGTCGGCGTCGAGATGGCCCAGGCCTACGCGACGCTCGGGGCGCGGGTCACGGTGCTCGAGGCGGCGCCTCGCGTGCTCGCGCGCGAGGAGCCGTTCGCCGGCGACGAGGTCTGCGCCGGGCTCGCCGAGGAGGGCGTGCTCGTGCGCACCGGCGTGAAGGCGACCGCGGTCGAGCGCCGCGACGGCGCGGTCCACGTGGCCGTCGAGGACGACGAGGAGGTCGTCGGCGAGGAGCTGCTCGTCGCCGTCGGGCGCCGAACGCTCACCGAAGACCTCGGGCTCGAGGACATCGGGCTCGAGGGCGGCGCGCCCGTGCCGACGGACGCGACGCTGCGCGTCGAGGGCCACCCGTGGCTGTACGCGATCGGCGACGCCAACGGGCGCGCCCTGCTCACGCACATGGGCAAGTACCAGGGCCGCCTCGTGGCCGACCACATCCTCGGCAAGCCCATCCGGGTACGCAGCGACGGGCCGCTCTCGCCGCGCGTGACGTTCACCGAGCCGCAGGTCGCCGCGGTCGGGCACACGCTCGACAGCGCGCTCGAGGCCGGGCTGCACGCGCGGGCCGTCGACGTGCCCACCGAGGGCAACGCGGGCGGCTCGTACATCGGCCACGGAGCGCCCGGGACCGCGCGGATCGTCGTCGACGAGGACCGGCGCATCCTCGTGGGCGCGACGTTCACCGGTGTCGAGGTGGCCGAGGCGCTGCACGCGGCGACGATCGCCGTGATCGGCGAGGTCGCGCTCGACGACCTCTGGCACGCGGTGCCGTCGTTCCCCACGCGCAGCGAGCTCTGGCTCAAGCTGCTCGAGGCCTACGGGCTCTGAGCCTCGCGCGGCCACGTCGTCCGCGTCCACACCGTCCACAGCGCCTCGAGCGCGGCGTCGGCGTCGAAGGCGGGGTCGTGGGCGACGAGGTCGAGGAGGAAGTGGCCGTTCATCGCCGTGAGCGCGCGGACGACGTCG
>DATNGY010000281.1:0-2489 GCA_035605735.1 Solirubrobacteraceae bacterium | reverse complement strand
CTGCGCTTCCTGCAGTCGATGGGGCTCGGTGGCACGATCGTCGCGCTCGTCGCCGGCACCGTGGCCCTGACGCTCCTGCCCGCGCTGTTCGTGCTCCTCGGCCCGCGGCTGGGCAAGGTTCGGCCCAAGCCGGCGCGCGAGGGGGGCTGGTACCGCTTCGCGCACGCGGTCATGCGGCGCCCCGGGCTCATCGCGCTCACGACCGCGGCCGCGCTGGCACTCGTCGCCCTGCCCGCGCTACGCGCGCAGTGGACCGGGGTGGACGCCTCGATCCTGCCGACGAGCAAGAGCGCGCGCGTCGTGCAGGACCGCCTCGAGGCCGAGCTGCCCGCGCGCGACACGACCGCGTTCGTGGCCGCGATCTCGGCGCCGCGCGCGGCGGCCCCGCAGGTCCGCGCCTACGCCGAGCGCGTCGCCCGCGTCGACGGCGTGACCGGCGTCGCCCATCCGGTCCCCGCCGGTAGCGGCACGTGGATCGTGGGCTTCGACGTCCGCGGCGAGTCGATCGGCGATGTCGCCCAGAACGCGGTGAACGCCGTCCGCGGGCTGCCGGCGCCGTTCCCCGTGGCCCTCGGCGGCCCGGCCGCGCAGTTCCACGACCAGCTCGCCGCGCTCGGCCGGAAGCTGCCGCTCGCGCTCGTGCTCCTCGCCACGTCGACGCTGCTGCTGCTCTGGCTCATGACCGGCTCGGTCGTCCTGCCGCTGAAGTCGCTGCTCATGAACGCGCTCTCCGTCGGCGCCGCCACCGGGCTGCTCGTGCTGATATTCCAGGACGGCCGGCTGACCGGCCCGCTCGCCTATACGAGCCAGGGCGGCCTCGAGTCGGCCGACTTCCTCGTGCTCGCGGCGATCGCCTTCGCGCTCTCGACCGACTACGGCGTCTTCCTGCTCACGCGCGTGAAGGAGGGCCACGACGCCGGCCTCGACGACCGCGAGGCGGTCGCGATCGGCCTACAGCGTACGGGCGGGATCATCACCGCCGCGGCCGTCCTGCTCGCCGTCGCGATCGGCGTCTTCGCCACGAGCAAGGTCGTCTTCCTCAAGGAGATCGGCGTCGGGACAGCGGCCGCCGTGCTCCTCGACGCCTTCGTCGTGCGCACGCTGCTCGTGCCCTCGCTGATGGCCATGCTCGGCCGCTGGAACTGGTGGTCGCCGGGGCCGCTGCGCCGCCTGCACGAACGCCTGGAGCGCTGGGGGCTCGGCGAGCACGCGCAGGCGCCGGCCTAGCCGTCCATGGCCCTCGCGACGGCCGCCGCGAGCACGCGCACACCGGCGCGGACGTCCTCGGGGTCGGAGTCCTCCTCGGCGCTGTGCGAGATCCCGTCGCGGCTGCGGACGAAGACCATCGCCGCCGGGATGCCGGCCTGCGCCGGCTGGGCGGCGTCGTGCAAGGGGCCGCTGAGGAGCGCCGGGTGGCGGGCGCCCACGGCCGCCGCGGCTTGCTCGACGTGACCGACGAGCGTCGCGTCGAAGGCGATCGGGTCGATGCGCCAGAGCGTCTCGGACGCAAGCCCGACGCGCTCGGCGTCGGCCGCGTCGCGCGCGGCGCGAAGGAGCTCGGCGCGCAGGCGTTCGAGCGGATCGAGCTCGGCGTGCCGCGCGTCGAAGGTCAGCCGGCACGTGGCCGCCACCGCCGTCGGCGTCGGCGGCAAGGCCTCGAGCACTCCGACCGTCACGAGGCCCCCGACGCGCCTGGCCGCCTCGCGCGCGCCCAGCACGAAGCGCGCCGCCGCCGCGACCGGGTCGTGGCGCGCGTCGAGCGGCGTGGCCCCGGCGTGCGCGGCCCGGCCGCGGAAGCAGAGGCGCCCGCGCCGCACGCCGTACGTCCCGCGCACGGCGGCGACGGGCACGCCGGCCGCCTCGAGCACCGGTCCCTGCTCGATGTGCAGCTCCAGGTAGGCGGCCATGTCGGGGCGCCGCAGGTGGGCGGTCGCGACCGCGTCGAGGTCGAGGACCACGCCCGCGCTGCCGGCGCGGAGCGCTTCAAGGTCGACGGTCCCGAAGGCCGCGGTGGAGCCTACGAGCGAGGGCCCGAAGCGCCCTTCCTCGTCGGCCCAGTCGACGAGCAGGAGCGAGCGGGAGGGCGCGGGGCCGGCAGCGCGGAGGAGCTCGAGGCCGGCCACGACGCCCAGCGCGCCGTCGAGCCAGCCGCCGTCGGGGACGGAGTCCAGGTGCGAGCCGACCGCGACCGGTGGGTCGCGTTCGCCGGCCAGTCGGACCCACAGGTTCCGGGCGCCGTCCTCGACGACCTCGACGGGGAGCTGGGCGAGGCGCGCACGGAGCCATTCGCGCGCGCGTGTCCACGCCGGCGTGAAGGCCACGCGCTGGGCGCCACGTTCGTTCGAGGTGAGCGCCGCGAGGTCGCGCAGGTCCGAGAGCACGCGGTCGGCGTCGGTGTCCATCGGCGGCGCGACCCTATCCTCCTGAGTTCCGGCATGGCCTCGCGTACCCGCACCTCCGTCATGATCGCTTTGGCGCTGGTGGCGGGT
>DATNGY010000280.1:0-2081 GCA_035605735.1 Solirubrobacteraceae bacterium | reverse complement strand
GCGGCGGCGAGCATCACGTCGGACTCGGTGATGCCGCCGACGCCCGAGGAGATGATGTCGACGCGGACCTCGTCCTGGGGCAGCCGGGCGATCTCGTCCTCGAAGGCCTCGAGCGAGCCCGAGACATCGGCCTTGAGCACGAGCGCGAGCTGCTTGAGCTCGCCCTCCTGGATGCCCTTGAAGATCTCGTCGAAGGAGACCTTGCGCCCGGCGCGCCGGGCCTGGGCCTCGTTGCGCAGCCGCACGGCGCGCTCGTTGGCCTGCTGGCGCGCGGTGCGGTCGTTGTCCACGACGCGCACGGTGTCGCCCGCGTCGGGAACGCCGTCGAAGCCGAGGGTCTCGACCGGGTCGCCCGGCACCGCCTCGGTGACCCGCTCGCCCGCGTAGTCGGACATCGCGCGGACCCTGCCCCAGTGCGAGCCGGCGACGAGCGCGTCGCCGACGTGGAGCGTGCCGCGCTGGATCAGGATCGTGACCACGGGGCCGCGGCCCGGGTCGAGCTTGGACTCGATCACGACGCCGGAGGCGGCCGCATCGGGGTTGGCCCGCAGCTCCTCGAGCTCGGAGACGACGAGGATCGTGTCGAGGAGGTCGCCGAGCCCCTGGCCCGTCTTGGCCGAGACGTCGACGAACTCGGTGTCGCCGCCCCACTCCGCCGGCTGCAGCCCGAGCTGGGTCATCTCGGTGCGCACCCGCGTCGGGTCGGCGCCGTCCTTGTCGACCTTGTTGACGGCGACGAGGATCGGCACGTCGGCCGCGCGCGAGTGGTCGACCGCCTCGCGCGTCTGGGGCATGACGCCGTCGTCGGCGGCGACGACCACGACCGAGATGTCGGCGACCTGGCCGCCACGGGCGCGCATCGCCGTGAAGGCCTCGTGCCCGGGCGTGTCGAGGAACGTGATCGTGTCGTCGTTGTGGTGGACCTGGTAGGCGCCGATGTGCTGCGTGATGCCGCCGGCCTCCCCCGCGACGACCTGGGTGTCGCGGATCGCGTCGAGCAGCGACGTCTTGCCGTGGTCGACGTGGCCCATGATCGTGACCACCGGCGGGCGCTCGGCGAGCTCGGCGTCGGCGTCGTCGAAGACGGGCTCCTCCGCCGCCTCGTCGCCCGCGCGGACGATCTCTATCTCCTTGCCGAACTCCGAGGCGAGGACCTCGATCGTCTCGTCTGGGAGCGTCTGGGTGAGCGTGACCATCTCGCCCATGCCCATGAGCTTCTTGATGATCTCGGGGACCGCGACGCCGAGGTACTCCGAGACGTCGCGGACCGTCGACCCGGAGGTGATGCGGACGACGTCGGTACGGCTCATCCGCTGCTCGTCGAGCGGCTGGGCGACCTCCTCGAGCACCTCGCGCCGGCGGCGGCGGCGGCTGCCGCGGCGCTGCTGCGGGCCCGGGCCGGTCGTCGGGCCGCCGCCGGGGCCCTGGCGGCGCGAGGCCTGGGAGTCGATGACGACGCGCCGGCGGCCGCCGCCGGGACCGCCCTCGTTGCGCACGCCGCCGCGGCTCGGGCGCTGGCGCGGCTGCGACTGGGTCTCGTCGCGCGTCGGGCGCTTCTTCTCCTCGGGCACGGAGATGATCTTCGGGCCCTGGCCGGGCGGCGGCTGGGCGACGATCTTGGGGCCGGCGCCGGGCGTGGGAGCCTCGGTCGGCGGCGTCTCGGCCTCGGCGCCGGCCGTGGGAGCCTCGGTCGGCGGCGTCTCGGCCTCGGGCTGCGCGGGCGCCGCGGGCTCGGCCGGCGGGGCGGACGCGGGCTCGGCCGGCGGAGCGGGCTCGGGCTCCGAGGGCGCGTCGGGCCGGCGCGCGGCGGGCTGCTCGGGCGCCGGCGCGGGCGCGCTCGGCGCCGCCGCGGCGGCGGGCTGCTCGCGCGCCGGGGGCTCGGTCCGCTCGGGCTCGGGCGCGGGCGGCGCGGGCGGCGCCGCGGGGGCAGACGAGGCCGCGGGCGCGGGCGCCGGCGCCGGCCGGGCGGGCTCGCGGGCGGGGCGCGGCGTGGCCGGCGCGGGGCGCGCGCCGGGCCGGGCGGGCGGCCGCGTCGGCATCGACGGGCGCGGCGGCAGCGGCGCCTCCTGGCGGCGCGAGGG
>DATNGY010000279.1:0-2559 GCA_035605735.1 Solirubrobacteraceae bacterium | reverse complement strand
CGCCCGTCGGTCGGCGAACCCATCGTCTTGATCTCTGTATCTCCGAACATCGCCAGTCTAGCGGGGAGATCGCCCGCTTCCTCGGCCCAGAGCGCGGGTGTGCCGGTCGCGCCGGCGCGCAGCGCGTCGCGCACGTCGCGGCGCACGCGCTCGGCGACCGCGGCGTCGCGGCGGTCGACCTCGAAGCGTTCCACGTCGAAGCCGAGGCGCTCGCAGCGAGCCCACAGATGCGGGTCGTCGACGCGCCCCGGGTCGCCGTAGAGGCCGTCGTGGAACGGCCAGAACGCGCCCTGACGCGCGGCGGCCTCGGCCGCGTGGGCGAGGGCGAGGGCCCGCGGGTGCTTCGCCCTGAGCGCGAGGTGGCGGAAGACGACGCGCGCGTCGGGCAGCTCGCGCAGCCGCGCGTGGGCGAGCGCGCAGCGCGGACAGGCGTAGTCGCCGTAGAAGACGACGACCGGCGTTCCGGCCGGGCCGCGGACGTGGTCGTCCGGGCGCAGGGGCGGCACGGGTGCGCTGCGCAGGTCGCTCATGCCTAGCGCACGTCTACCCGGTCCGCGGCAGGGCCGCGGCGGTGGCGGCGGACTGGGCATCGAACGGGACGACGCTCGCGGCGGCGCCGCGGCGCCGGGACGGCACCGACGACGGGCGATCCGGTCATGCGCAACCGCGGCGGCGGACAGGGCATCGAAGGCGGGCGATCCGCTCACGGCGCGGCGGCGGCGCCACGGGGCGCGAGCATGCGCCGGAGCTCCTCGGCGACCGCGCTGCCCTCGCGCATGACGCGTCGCCAGGTGAGGCGCACCACCGCGTAGCCGCACGCCGTCATCGCGGCGTCGCGCCGGCGGTCGTCTTCGAACGCACGCGCGGTGTGGTGCGCCGCCGCGCCGTCCAACTCGGGGTACGCGCGACCGAGGTGATCGGGATGCCACGGAGCGTGGTGATGTCGTCGGGGCGACGCGCGGACGTGCTGCACGTCGATGCCGGGCTTCGGGCGGCAGCCGCGCCGCGTCGTGGTCACCTCGACGCTCGTGCGGGACGTCCGGCGAAGGCCCCATGCGGCCGCCGCGCTGCGGAGGCTCAGAAAGGCACCAGGCCCGCAGGCGAGCACCGCGGCCATCCGGTGGCCGTCCGGCGTCAGCAGCGGATGCCCCACGGCATAGACGCCCCCGTGCACGCGGTGCAGCTTCCCGAGCGCCGCGCGGTGCTGGGTCCCACGGGCACCGAGGCCGAGCGAGCGGAGTTGAGCTGGCGAGACGACGGCGTGCTGGCGCGCCGCGAGGGCGGACAGCGCTCGTGAGCACGTTTGGCGACCGTATCCGTCGTCGAACGTGCTCACGCCGCGATCGCGTTACGGCGCTACGCCGACTTTGCGAGGGAACTGCGACGCCCGCGGCGGCAGGAGAGCGGGCGTAGGCTCTGCGCCGGAAGAGTCGTTGGGCCGTTCAGGAGGTAGTCATGCTGCTCGCAGTCGGAACACGCGTGATCGTGGAGTCGGAGTCGACCGAGCGCCCGGGGCGCACGGGCACAATCCGCGAGGTCCTGCGCGAGGAGCCCTCGCCGCGCTATCGCATCGAGTGGGACGACGGCCACACGAGCCTCTACACCCCGGCCGCCGGCGCGCTGCGGCCGCTGCGGGAGGGGTCGCCCGCTTAGGCAGCCGCCGCGCGGGCGGCGGCGAGCCCGTCGAAGAGCAGGCCGACGCCGGGGAGGTCGCTCGGCGAGTCGGCGCGGTGGCTCCAGCGCACGACGCCGTCCGGACCGACGATGACAAGCGCGCGGGCCGTCATCCCGCGCGGCTCGAAGTACGCGCCGAACGCGCGTGCCGCGGCCCCCTTGGGCTCGAAGTCCGACAGCTGCTCGATCGACACCCCCAGCTTCTCGCGGAAGGCCGTCTGCGCGTACGAGGCGTCGGTCGAGACGCCGAGGACGACGGCGCCCTCCGCGCGCAGATCGTCGAGGGCCTCCTCGTAGATCTGCAGCTGGTCGGTGCACACCGGGCTGAAGGCGAACGGGTAGAAGACGAGGATCGTCGTAGTGCCGAGGAGGTCGTCGCGAGTGAAGTCCGAGCCGTCCTCGCGCTTGAGCGTGAACGCGGGCGCCGGCGTGCCCGGCTGGATGATCCCGCTCACCGGCGCAGGCCGAGCTCGCGGATGAGCTCGCGGTATCCGTCCAGGTCCGTGCGCTGCAGGTAGTTGAGCAGGCGCCGGCGGCGCCCGACGAGCATGAGCAGGCCGCGGCGCGAGTGGTGGTCCTTGCCGTGCGTGCGCAGGTGGCCGGTGAGCTCGTTGATACGCTCGGTGAGCAGCGCGACCTGGACGCGGGTGTTGCCCGTGTCCCGGTCGTCGTCGCCGAAGCGCTGGACGAGCTCGGCCTTGCGTTCCTGCGTGAGCGTCATGAGCGACGTGGGAAGGTAGCAGAGTGCCCAAGACCCCCCGGGCCCCCGCGCACGGCCACTTCCTCGCCGCGGAGGTCGGCGAACTGGCGGGCGTGTCGGGCACGACGATCGGCCAGTGGGCGCGGCGCAGGCTCATCCGCTCCTCGATCTCCGACGGCGATCCG
>DATNGY010000278.1:0-4260 GCA_035605735.1 Solirubrobacteraceae bacterium | reverse complement strand
CGTCGTCCTCGAGGAGGACGCCCAGGCCTCGGTGTGGCACGAGTCGAGCTCGGCCGCCGACGGTTTGGTCAACGGTGTGGTCGAGGTCGTCGTGGGCCAGAACGCGCGCCTGCGCCTCGTCGACCTGCAGGACCTCGAGGAGACGACGTGGGTCTTCGGCAGCCAGCGCGCCGTCGTCGGCCGCGACGCCTCGCTGGACTGGATCACGCTCGGCTTCGGCTCGGCCAACGGCAAGGTCTTCCAGGAGACGCAGCTCGCCGGGCCGGGCGCGCACGGCACGGTGACCGGCGCCTACGCCGCCCGTGGGCGCCAGCACCTCGACTTCGACACGCTCCAGGAGCACGCCGCGCCCGACACGACGAGCGATCTCGCCTTCCGCGGCATCCTCAGCGGCCGCGCGAGCGCGGTCTGGCGCGGGATGATCAAGGTTGACCCGGGCGCGCAGCGCACCGACGCCTTCCAGGAGTCGCGCAACCTCCTGCTCTCCAAGCGCGCGCACGCCGACGCGATCCCGGGCCTCGAGATCCTCGCCAACGACGTGCGCTGCACGCACGCGGCGGCGATCGCGCAGCTCGATCCCGAGCAGCTCTTCTACCTTCGCGCGCACGGCCTGCCCGAGGCGGTGGCGCACCGCCTCGTCGTCGAGGGCTTCCTGCAGGCGCTCGTCGAGCGCTTCGAGGAGGGTCCGGTCCGCGAGGCGGTCGGTGCCGCGCTCACGCGCCGCCTCGAGACGGTTCTCGGCGCCTGACCGCACGACCTCGGGCGGTACGCTTCTCGCTCCGGGTCAGAGGAGAGGAGAGCCGATGTACGAGGCCAACGGCGAGAAGTACTTCGTCATGGACGGTCACATCCACTTCTGGGACGCGAGCCCCGCGAACTGGGTGCAGGGCCAGGAGAAGTACGCCAAGGGCTGGATCGAGTGCTTCCACGCCTACCAGAGCCTCGGGCCGCCCGAGACGCACTGGCCGCTCGAGAAGTTCCAGAAGTACTCCGAGGAGGACTTCGTCCACGACGTCTTCGAGGAGGGCAAGGTCGACGTCGGCGTCTTCCAGCCGACGTACCTGAAGTCGTGGTACTCGACCGGCTTCAACACGACCGAGGTCAACGCGCGCCTCGTCGAGAAGTATCCGGACAAGCTCCTCGTCAACGGCCGCTGGGACCCGCGCGACGGCGAGGCCGGCCTGCGGGAGCTCGAGGAGGATGCCGAGCGCTATGGCCTGAAGGGCGTGAAGCTCTACACCGCCGAGTGGCGCGACGGCTCGCGTGGATGGAAGCTGACGGACCGCGAGGCCGAGCCGTTCCTCGCGAAGTGCGAGGAGCTCGGGATCACGAACGTCCACGTCCACAAGGGTCCGACGATCTGGCCGCTGGACAAGGACGCCTTCGACGTCGCCGACGTCGACCACGTCGCGACCGACCACCCCGACCTCAACTTCATCGTCGAGCACGTCGGGCTGCCGCGGATCGAGGACTTCTGCTTCATGGCCACGCAGGAGCCCAACGTCTACGCGGGCCTCGCCGTCGTCACCGGCGCGCTCATGCACGCGCGCCCGCGCTTCTTCGCGAAGGTCATGGGCGAGCTGCTCTTCTGGGTCGGGGAGGACAAGATGCTGTTCGGCTCGGACTACGCGATCTGGGAGCCGCGGTGGCAGCTCGACGGCCTCATGGCCTGGGATTACCCCGACGACGACTACTCGGACTACCCGCGCTGGACGACGACGGCGAAGAAGAAGGTCTTCGGGCTGAACGCCGCCAAGCTCTACGGCGTCGACGTGCCCGCGGAGCTGCGCCTCCCCGACGAGACGCCGGCCGCCCGGGACGACGCGCAGCTGGTCGAGGACTCGGCGTGAGGCCCCACTGCGGGTCGTCCCGCAACCGGGCCGCGCGCCCAACGAGAGAGCTCGCAGGGAGTCTGCGTGAGCGCGTCCTCGACGCGCTCGCGACGGTCTACGACCCCGAGCTCGACGAGCCGATCACCGAGCTCGGGTTCGTGACCTGCTGTGAGGTCGGCGCCGACGGCGACGTCGCTGTCCGCCTGCGGCTGCCGACCTCGCAGTGCGCGCCGAACTTCGCGTTCCTGATGGCCGCCGACGCGCGCGACGCCGTGCGTGGTCTGCCGGGGGTGCGGACGGTCGGCGTCGTCCTCGAGGACCACATGACCGACGACGAGATCAACGCGGCGGTGGCCCGCGATGGGCGCTTCGCGGACGCGTTCCCCGGCGAGACGCGCGGCGAGCTCCATGCCCTGCGCGACGTCTTCCGCCGCAAGGCGCTCGTCGCGCGCCAGGCCGGCGTCTGCCAGGCGCTGCTGGTCACCGGGGCGACGCCCGAGGCCGTCACGAGCCTGCGCGTGGTCGACCTTCCCGAGGACGCCGAGGTCCGCCGCTGCCTGCACCTGCGCGCGGCGCTCGGGATCGCGTGCGACGCGGACGCGGCCGCCTTCGTGCTGGCGGACGGGCGGCCCGTGGCGGCCGCGGAGCTCGAGCGCTGGCTGCGGATGGCGTGGCTCGTGCGCACGAGCCTCGAGAGCAACGGCGGGCTCTGCCGAGCGCTGCTCGAGCGGCGCTCCGGCCTGGAGGAGGTGGCGGTATGAACGCCGCCCGGCTGCACGCCTATCACGACGCGCTGAAGCTCGAGCAGGTCGACGAGCCCAAGGCGACGGGGCCGCTCGACGTCGTCGTGCGGATCGGGGCCGCCGGCCTGTGCCGGACCGACCTGCACATCCAGGAGGGCCAGTGGGCCGAGAATTCCGGCGTGCAGCTGCCCTACACGCCCGGGCACGAGAACGCGGGCTGGATCCACGAGGTCGGCCCGGCGGTGAGCAACGTCGAGGTCGGCGACACCGTCATCGTGCACCCGTACATCACGTGCGGGCTGTGCCGGCCGTGCCGCGCCGGCGACGACATGCACTGCGTCAACGGCTCGTTCCCGGGGATCGACCGCGACGGCGGCTTCGCCGATCTGCTGCTCACGAGCGCGCGGTCGGTGGTCAAGCTCGACCCGTCACTGCAGCCGAAGGACATCGCCGCGCTGGCCGACGCCGGGCTCACCGCGATCCACGCGGTCAAGAAGGCGATCCCGGTCCTCGGCTCCGGGACCCGCGCCGTGGTCATCGGCGCCGGCGGCCTCGGGCACATCGGCATCCAGTGCCTGAAGGCGCTGACCGCGACGGAGATCGTCGTCGTCGATCCTTCCGAGCCCGCGCTCGAGCTCGCCCGCGAGCTCGGCGCCGACCACACCGTTCGCGTCGAGGCGGGCGGCTCCCACGTCGATGCGGTGAAGGAGCTCACCGACGGCGCCGGCGCCGAGGCGATCATCGACTTCGTCGGCGAGAAAGGCGCGATCGAGGACGGCATCGCGATGGTCCAGGACGGCGGCTTCTACTACGTCATCGGCTACGGCGAGAACGTCAACGTCCCGACGATCGACATCATCTCCCGCGAGATCTCGTTCATCGGCAACCTCGTCGGCACCTACGTCGACCTCGAGGACCTCATGACGCTGACCGCGCAGGGCAAGGTCACGCTGCACACGAGCACGTATCCGCTCGACGCGATCAACGACGCGATGAACGACCTCGACCAGGGTCGCCTGCAGGGCCGGGGCATCCTCGTGCCGGAGGGCGGCGCGTAGCTGACCCCGCGGCCGCCCGCCCGCCGCGCCCCGCGAGGGCCGCGGTGGGCGGGCGGCGCCCCCTACGGACGCACGTTCTGGTTGCGGCGGAACGCGTTCTCGGGGTCGTAGGTGCGCTTGAGCGCCTGCAACCGCGCGTACGCGTCGTCGCCGTAGGCGGCGCGGACGCCGTCCTGGCCTTCGTCGCCCTGGAAGTTCACGTAGGCGCCGCCGGTCGTGAACTCCTGCATGCTCGCGTAGACGTCGCGGCCCCACGCGATCTGCTCGTCGTCCTCGTCGCCGTCGGTCCAGCGCGAGATGAAGTTGACGACGTACGGCGCGCCGCGGTGGGCGAAGCTGGCGCCGCCGGCGGGCTCGCGGGCCGCGGCGCCGCCGAGGTGGTGCACGTGCAGCTCGGACATCGGGGACGGCTTCGCCCGCCAGCCGCGCAGGAGCGTGTCGACGGCGCCGTCGCCGAAGTCGTCGAGGTAGCCCGCCTTCATGTGGTTGCGCGCCCCGCGAGCCCAGAGCGGGTCGAGGAGCCCCTGGAGCGCGACGTAGGGGATGGGCCCGAGGAGGTCGGCGACGGGGTCGCCGAGCCCGCGGAGCGGTGCGAGCGCGCGCTCGGCGGCGTCCGGGCTGCCGGCG
>DATNGY010000277.1:0-2867 GCA_035605735.1 Solirubrobacteraceae bacterium | reverse complement strand
CGAAGGCGGTCGCCGACGCGAAGCGCAAGGCCAAGGCACGCGACGCCGCGAAGGCCAAGACGGAGACCGACGCCAGGGCCAAGGCCAAGGCGGACGCCAAGCGCAAGGCGAAGGCCAAGCGCGAGGCGGACAAGCGCAAGGCCGAGGACAAGCGCACGGCGAAGGCCAAGCGCGACGCCGAGGCGAAGGCCAAGGCCGAGGCGAAGGCCAAGGCCGACGCGAAGGCCGGCGCCGACGCGACGCCCCAGCCGGCGGCCACCGCCACGCCCGCTCCCGCCGACACGCAGGCCGGCCTCGGGCTCGGCCTCCCCAGCCCGCCGCCGATCGGCGTCCCGAACTTCTTCATCGAGAGCTTCCGGATCCCGCCCTTCCTGCTGCCGATCTACCAGGCGGCGGGAATCGAGTACGGCGTGCGGTGGGAGATCCTCGCCGCAATCAACGAGATCGAGACCGACTACGGGCGCAATCTCAACGTCTCGACCGCCGGCGCCGTGGGCTGGATGCAGTTCCTGCCGTCGACGTGGGCGCGCTATGGCGTCGACGCCAACCGGGACGGCCGCAAGGACCCCTACAACCCGGTCGACGCGGTCTTCGCCGCCGCCCGCTACCTCAAGGCGGCGCGCGCCGACCAGGACGTCCGCGCGGCGATCTTCGCCTACAACCACGCCGACTGGTACGTCAACTCGGTGCTCATGCGCGCACGGCTCATCGGCAGCCTCCCGCCCGACCTCGTCAGCGCGCTCACGGGCCTCACCCAGGGCCACTTCCCCGTCTTCGCCAAGCGCGTCCGCTACGCGGGCGGCGAGCGACGCGCCCGCGCGGCGCAGGGGACGAACCCCGCGGTCGCGGTCGACGGGTCGGCCGCGCGGACGTCGATCGACGTCTTCGCGAAGGCCGGCGCTCCCGTCGTCGCCGTCCAGGACGGTCGCGTCGTGCGCATGGGCACGTCGAAGCGCCTCGGGCGCTACCTGCGGCTGCGCGACGTCTTCGGCAACACGTACACCTACGGCGGGCTCAAGGCGCTCGCCACCGCCTACCCGGTGCCGAAGGACCGCACGGTCTCCGACCGCCAGGTGCGCGCCGAGCTGCGCCTGCCGAAGGCCGACCCGCGCCCGACCGCGCCCGCGACCGCCGGGCGCCAGCGCGCCAATACGGCCGCCGGCCACGCGCGGCGCGGCGCGAAGCGCAGGGTGCCCACGGTCCGCAAGCAGCGCCTGTTCGCGAACCCGCTGCGCCCGCGCAGCTACGCGGCGGGCGGCCGCAAGCAGGTCCGCCGCGCTCCCGACGCGCTCGGGCCCCAGGGGCTGAAGGCGTACTTCACGCAGAGCTACGGCCTCGGCCCCCGCGACGTCGAGCTCAAGCCCATGCGCCCCGGCGCCAAGGTCATCGCCGGCACCGTCCTCGGGCGCATCGGCTCGGTGCAGGCGCAGGTCAAGCCGCACGTGCGCTTCGAGGTCCGCCCCGCCGGCCGCGGCGCTCCGCTCATCGATCCCAAGCCGATCCTCGACGGCTGGAAGCTCCTCGGCTCCACCGCGATCTACCGCGCCGCCGGCGCGAGCGCGCTCGGCGGCCCCGCCGGCGACCCCTCGATCGGCCAGATCCTGCTCATGAGCAAGGAGTCGCTGCAGCAGCGCGTCCTCGCCGACGACCGCATCGCGATCTACGCCTGCGGGCGCCGCGACATCCGCGCCGGGGAGATCGACCGCCGCGTCCTGGCCACGCTCGAGTTCCTCGCCTCGAGCGGCCTGAAGCCCACGGTCACCTCGCTGCACTGCGGCCACGGCTACTTCACCTCGTCGGGCAACGTCTCCGAGCACTCGTCGGGCAACGCGGTCGACATCGCGGCCATCAACGGGACTCCGATCCTCGGCCACCAGGGGCCCGGCTCGATCACCGACGTGACGATCCGCCGCCTGTTGACCCTGCAGGGGACGATGAAGCCGCACCAGATCATCTCGCTGATGACCTTCGAGGGCGCGGACAACACGCTCTCGCTGCCCGATCACGCCGATCACATCCACGTCGGCTTCCGGCCTCTGTTCGGCACCAACGCGAAGCTCGGCGCCCAGCTCGACGCGATCCTCAAGCCGGGCCAGTGGGCGAAGCTCATGGATCGCCTCGGGCAGATCGAGAACCCGGCGGTGCCGACGACGCCGTCGAAGTACGCGATCAAGGTCGACACGCCCACCGCCCAGGCGCACGGCGGCGACTGAGCCCACCCTCTTCGCGTTCGTTCAGCTCGAGCTGCCGTGGGCGCTCGGGCCCGCCGACGGGCGCTACGTGCTGCGCGGACCCGACGGCGCGCCCACGCACGTGCTCGTGCTGGCCACGCTCGCAGCGCCGCCGCGGCGCCTGCGCGGCCGCCGCCCCCGCGCGGCGGCGCCCGAGCCCCCGCCGACGCCGGTCACGACGACGCGCGCGACGCTCGTCGACGCGGCGCCGCTCGCCGCGGGCGCGGGCGCTCGCGAGCGCCTGGACGCCGTCGACCCGGCCGCGGCGGGGGCGCAAGCGGTCGCGATCCTCAACCGCGTGCTTCACCTGCACCGCACGGCGGCGGCGGACCCGTGGGCGCGCGAGGTCGCGCTCGACCAGGCCATCGCAGTGCGCGTCGGCGTCGGCGCGGGCGAGGAGGTCGCCGACGGGCGCTGGACGGAGGCCCGAGAGCTGGCGCGACCGGCTGCGCGCCGCCGGCGCGCCGCGGTCCTGCGCCCGCAGGAGCGCCTGGCGGCGCTCCTCGGCGGGCGCGACGCGCCGCTTGCGGCCGAGGAGCTCGCGCTCCGCGCCCGGGCCGACGTCGCCGCCGGGCGCACGCGCGAGGCCGCCCTGCAGCTCAAGGTCGCGCTCGCGGCGGCGCTCCACGAGCTTCA
>DATNGY010000276.1:0-9150 GCA_035605735.1 Solirubrobacteraceae bacterium | reverse complement strand
CGCGGCCGGCGGCTCGCCGTCCGAGTCGCCCGGGCCCTGCTCCTCCGGGGCGACCTGGTCGGCCTCGATGCTGGCGTCCGCTTCCTCAGCGGCCGGCTCCTCGGCCGGCGCGTCAACCTCGACTGCCTCGGCCCCCTCGACCGCCTCGGCTACGGGCTCGGGAGGAAGCTCCTCCTCCCCGGCCTCGGCAGGCGGCTCGGCGTCAGCTGGCTCGGAGGGCGCGCCCTCCGGGAAGACCTCCTCGGAGAGGTCGAGCGCAGGCGTGCCCTCGACGGGCTCGGAATCGTCTGCGCGCTGCGTCACGCCGCCGCCCTCGACGCGCTTGAGCGAGAGCGAGAGGCGGCGCCGCTCGGCGTCGACCTCGATGATCTTCGCCTGGACCAGGTCGCCCTGGGAGACGATCTCGCGCGGGTTCTCGACGTGGTGCTGCGCCAGCTCGGAGATGTGCACGAGCCCCTCCACCCCCGGCATGATCTCGACGAAGGCGCCGAACGTGACCACCTTCGTGACCTTGCCCTCGACGGTGTCGCCCTCGTTGTAGGTCTCGAGCACCTGCTGCCACGGGTCGGACTGCGTCTGCTTGAGCCCGAGCGAGATGCGCTGGCGGTCGCGGTCGATGTCGAGCACCTTGACCTGCACGGTGTCGCCGATCGAGAGGATCTCGCTCGGGTGGTTCACGTGCGACCACGAGAGCTCCGAGATGTGGATGAGCCCGTCGATGCCGTTGAGGTCGACGAACGCGCCGAAGTCGACGATGTTCGAGATCTGGCCCTCGACGACGAGCCCGGGCTGCAGGCGGTCGAGGATCTCCTGGCGCTGCTCCTTGCGCTCCTCCTCGAGGACGGCGCGGCGGCTCAGGACGACGTTGTTGCGCGAGCGGTTGAGCTCGATGACCTTCGTCTCGATCTTCGTGCCCATGTACTCGTCGAGGTTCGGCACGCGGCGGATGTCGACGAGCGATGCGGGCAGGAAGCCGCGGACCCCGAGGTCGATGATGAGTCCGCCCTTGACCACCTCGATGACCGTGCCCTCGACCGGCTCGCCGCTCTCGGCCGCCGCCTCGATGCGCCGCCACGCCTTCTCGAAGCGGGCGCGCTTCTTGGACATGATGAGGCGGCCGTCCTGGTCCTCCTTGGTGAGGACCAGCGCGTCGACCTCCTCCCCGAGCTCGACCACGTCGTGCGGATCGACGCTCTTGCGGATCGAGAGCTCGTTGGAGGGGATGACCCCCTCGCTCTTGTAGCCGATGTCGACGAGGACCTCGTCGTTGTCGATGCGGACGACGCGGCCGGTGACGACGTCGCCCTCCTCGAAGGGGGCGAACGTGGCGTCGTAGTTCGGAACGATCTGCCCGTCCATCTCGAGCAGCAGGCCGTCGGATCCCTCGACGACCTTGGCCTCCGCGGCCGGGTTCAGGGTCTGGGTCATGTGACGGCCAAGGGTAGCGCAGAGCAGGCGGCCTAGAATGGCGCCGAACGATGCCGATCCGGGCCACGAAGCGCGGCGCCGAGCGGACCCCGCTGCGCGGCGATTGGGACGTTCTCGTCTGCGGCGCGAGCTTCGCGGGGCTCGCCGTCTGCCGCGAGCTGGCGGGCAGCGGGGCGCGGATCCTCATGGTCGATCGCTACGAGATCGGGGAGCGCCAGACGAGCGCGTGCGCCGCCCCGACGGCGTGGCTGGAGGCGCTCGACCTGCAGGACTCGATCCGCCAGACGTTCGGCGACCTCGTGGTCCACACGCCGACGCGGACGTTCCGCTGGCCGCTGCCGTGGACGTTCTCGACCTTCGACTACCGCGAGCTCTGCCTGCTCATGAGCGCGCAGGCGCCCGTGGTCGCCTTCGAGACCGCGAAGGTCGACGGCCGCAGCGGCGACACCGTCCACACCGATCGCGGCGACCTGCGCGCGCCGCTCGTCGTCGACGCGCTCGGCTGGCGGCGCGTGCTCTCGAACCGCGCGGCGATCCAGCCGCCGAACGCGCGGCTGTCGCGCGGCCTCGAGGTCCACCCTCATGGCGGCGCCGACGACCTCGAGCTGTGGCTCGACCCCGCGTACGTGCGCGCAGGCTACTCGTGGAGCTTCCCCGCCGCCGGCGAGCTGCGCGTCGGCGTCGGGTCGTTCGACCCGCGCGACCACGTGAAGGAGCCGACGGTGCGGTTCGCGGCCGACCGCGGGCTCCCCGCCGAGCGCTACCAGGGCAACTGGATCCCGCACGCGATGCGCGAGCCCGTCGAGGACGGCGTCTTCTTCTGCGGCGACAGCGCCGGGCACTGCTTCCCGACGACCGCCGAGGGCATCCGCACCGCGTTCTTCTTCGGACTGGCGTGCGGTCGCGAGCTGCGGCTCGTGCTCGAGGGGCGCCAGACGCGCGCGCAGGCGCTCGAGCGCTACGCCGCGTTCTGCGAGGAGCGCCGCTACGCGTTCCGCTGGCTGCTGCGCGTGCAGCGGCTCGTCGGCCGCGTGAACCCCTATCCGGCGATGACCACCGCGCTCGCGCTCATGAGCCGCCCGTCGTTCCTCGACTGGGCCTTCGGGCACTACCTCGAGCTCGCGCCGCCCTCGTTCGTGGGCTCAGGGCGCGACGGGAGCGCCGGCGGCCGGATCCCAGCGCCAGGACGGCCCGGGCGAGCGCACGCGAACGCCGCCGAGCCAGCGGTCGGCGGCGCCGTCGCTTAGCCAGTCGGCGCGTCCGGCGAGGACGTCGGCGCCGAAGGCCGAGACGCCGTCGCGGTCGAGGAGCGGGGCGAGCGCGTCGAGGCGGGCGAACAGCCAGGTGTCGCCGAGGAACGGCCGCTCCTCTCGTGCGGCGACGGCAGCGAAGACGTCGCGGCGGTCGGTCGCCCCGGCGGCGATCGCCTCGAGCGCGGCGCGCTCGACGCGAGACAGGCCGTCGGTCGTCCACGGCAGCTCCTCGAGCAGGCGCGCGAGCGCGAGCGGGAGGTGGGCCAGCGCGGCGTCCTCGTCGCCCGCGAGCGCGAAGAGGGCGTCGACGTCGCCCGCCGCGAACGCCGCCCACGTCCGGCGCGCGAGCGCGACGTGCGCCTCGTCGAGCGGCTCGGCGTCCGGGTCGGCGGCGAGGTCGCGCGGCGGGCGCGGCAGCTCGACGAGCTCGAGCCCCGCGTGGGCGCCTGCGAGCACGAGGACTTGGACGAGCTGGAGCTGGTCGTAGAGGTCGTCCTCGAACCAGAGCGTGATCGCCTCGCCGGCCGCGACCGCCCGGGAGAGCCGCTCGTCGCGCGCGCGCATGCCGGCCGCGAGCTCGTCGGCGTCGCCCCATCCGTGGGCGGCGAGGAAGGCGGCGCGCTCGCGCACGAGCTCGTCCTCGCGCGCGGCCACCGGGCCCTCGTGCAGGACGTCGCGCCACGGCAGCACGTCGCCCGCGAGGCCGCGCTCGCGCAGGATGGCCGCCGCAACGTCTCCGTTCGTCACGTGCAGCATGGCCTACGTGCGCGCGGGCTCGGCGCGGGGACGAGCGGCGTCGACGGGATGGCCGACGAGCTGGCCGCCGGGGCAGTCGCAGGCCCTGACCTCGCGCCGGCGCGGGTCGCGGATCCCCGCCAGCCCGAGCACGCCGCCGGCAGCCACGAGCGCGGCCGCGATCCCCATGCCGACGTGGAAGGCGTGCGTGGAGGCGTCCTCGCCGGCACGCACGATGCGCGCGCGCTCGGCCGGGGCGACGCCCGGCGCTGACGGGACGCCGAGCGTGCGCTCCTTGGCCGCGGCGACCGACCGCTGCGCCGGGGCGGACAGCGGGCGGTCCCCGAGCGCGTCGTCGAGGCTGGCCGTGAAGCTGAGGGCCACGACCGCGCCCACGCCGGCGGTCGCCAGCAGGCTGGCCACGCGCGCGATCGCGTTGTTGATGGCCGACGCGATGCCCGCGTTGCTCTCGTCGGCCGCCGCGAGCACCGTGGCCGTCAGCGGCGCCACGGTCATCGCCAGCCCGAGCGAGAAGATCGTGAGCGCCGGCAGCAGGTCGGAGAGGAAGCTCACGTGAGCGTCGAGGCGCAGGAACATGAGCAGGCCCGCGGCGGCCACGAGCGGCCCGAAGCCCATGAAGATGCGCGGACCGAAGCGGTCCGCGAGCGCCCCGAAGCGCCGCGAGAGCAGGAACATGATGATCGTCGAGGGCGTCGTCGCGAAGCCCGCCTCGAGCGCGGTGTAGCCCGCGACCTGCTGGAGGAAGATGACGAGGAAGAAGAAGACGACGCCGAGCCCGGCGTACATCGTCAGCGTCTCGATGTTGCCGACCGCGAAGTTGCGCACTCGGAAGAGCGAGAGCGGCAGCATCGGGTCGGGGTGGTGGCGCTCCCAGAGCACGAAGGCGACGAACAGCGCCACGCCGACCACGAGCGGCAGCCATACGAGCGGGTCGCCCCAGCCCAGCCGCGGCTGCTCGATGAGCGCGAACGTCGGGCCCGCGAGCCCGAGCGCGGCCAGCGTCGCCCCGACGTAGTCGATCCGGGGATGGGGGCGGGTCGTGTCGGCGCCGGGAATCCGCGTGGAGAGCGCGAGCGCGACGAGCACGAACGGGACGTTGATCGCGAAGATGTAGCGCCACGAGCTCGAGTCGACGATCTGGCCTCCGACGAGCGGCCCGATCACGGTGGCGATCCCCGACCACGCCGTCCACGACCCGATCGCCCCGCCGCGCTCGTCGGGGGGGAAGGTATTGACGATGATGGCCAGCGCGGCCGGCGTGAGCAGCGCGCCGAAGACGCCCTGCAGGGCGCGGCCGGCGACGAGGAGCTCGATCGTCGGCGCGACCGCGCAGAGCACGGAGACCACGCCGAAGCCGCCGACGCCGATGCGGAAGACGCGCCGCTCGCCGAAGAGGTCACCGAGCGAGCCGCCGATGAGGATCAGCGAGCCGAGGAACAGCAGGTAGGAGTTGACGACCCACTGCTGGCCTGCGAGCCCGCCGCCGAGGTCCTGCTCGATCGACGGAAGCGCGACGTTGACCACGGTCGCGTCGATGCCCACGACGAACGAGCCCATGATCGCCGCGATCAGCGTGAGGCGCTTCGCCGCGTCCATGGCCTGGACGTTACGAAACCGGTCTAGTGCGTCTAGAAGCCGCGGCGCTCGCGGGCCGCGCGCAGCCGCGGGTCGCGGGCGTCGCTCGCGCGGCGCCGGCGTGCCCACACGTGCAAGGACCACAGCGCGACGAGCACGGCGACGGCGATCGACAGGCCGACGACGTCGCCCGGCGAGAACGCGCCCAGGGCGACGAAGAACGCGTAGCACGCGATGAGGCCGAGCGCGAGCACCCAGAACGCCTCGCGCAGGAACTCGGCCAGCGCGCTGAGCCACGAAGAGAGACGGGGCCGGTCCGGCGCCGCCATGGCCGCATCGTATCGCCGCTGGTCAGTCGCGGACGACGAGGAAGACGCCGCCCGCGAGCAGCGCGATCCCGACCAGCCGCAGCGCCGTCACCGGCTGACGCTCGACGCCGAGCAGCCCGAAGTGGTCGACGACGACGGCGGTGGCAAGCTGGCCGGCGATCGTCGCCGCCGTCACCCCGCCGGCGCCGAGCGAGCGCACGGTGACGAGCGCCGTCGTCACGTACGCGGCGCCGAGGACGCCACCGGCGAGGGAGTACCAGGCGACGTGGCGGCCATCCGCGATCGCCCCCAGGCCCCCGCGCGCGAGGGCGGCGAGGACGAGGAGCGCGGCCGTGCCGATCGCGAACGAGACGAACGCGGCCTGCAGCGTCCCGACCGCCCGGCCGAGCGTCGAGTTGACCGGCGCCTGCAGGGCGATGAGCCCACCGGCGACCGCGGTGAGCCCGACCGCCGCGCTTCGGTCCACTACTTGGCCTCCAGCCAGCTCGAGCCGACGCCGACGTCGACCGCCAGCGGCGGCGTGCGCTCGCCCCACGGCGCCACCATCTCGCGCTCGACGAGCGCGCGGACGTCGGCGGTCTCGCCCGGCGGCCCCTCGAAGAGCAGCTCGTCGTGGATCGTCAGGATCATCCGCGTGGCCAGCCCCGACTCGCGCAGCGCCCGCGCGCAGCCGATCATCGCGAGCTTCATGACGTCGGCCGCCGTCCCCTGGATGACCGTGTTGACCGCGAGGCGCTCGCCGAGCGTACGCACCCCCCAGTTGCGCGCCTTGAGCTCGGGGATCTGGCGGCGGCGGCCGAACAGCGTCGTCACGTGGCCCTGCTCGGTCGCCTCCGCGATCGTCGAGGCCATGAAGGCCGCGACGCGCGGGAAGCGCTCGAGGTAGGCGTCGATGAACGCCTTGGCCTCCTCGCGCGGGATGTTCAGGCGGTCGGCGAGGCCGAAGTCGCTGAGGCCGTAGACGATCCCGTAGTTGATCATCTTTGACTTCGAGCGGTCCATCGGCGTGAGCTCCTCGGGCGCGCGGCCGAAGACCTGCGAGGCCGTCGCCGTGTGGACGTCCTCGCCGCGGACGAAGATCTCCTCGAGCGCGGGCTCGCCGGCGATGTGGGCGAGGATGCGCAGCTCGACCTGCGAGTAGTCGGCCGACGTGAGCACGTGACCGGGCGCGGCGACGAAGCAGCCGCGGATCTCGCGCCCGAGCTCCGTGCGCACGGGGACGTTCTGCATGTTCGGATTCGTCGAGGCCAGGCGTCCCGTCGTCGCCCCGGTCTGCAGGAACGTCGTGTGGATGCGCGACTGGCCGTCGGTGAGCTGCGGGAGCACGTCGAGGTAGGTCTTCTCGAGCTGGTTGAGCTCGCGCCAGCGCTCGATCTTCGGCCCGATCGGGTGCTCGCCGCGGATCGCCTGCAGCACGCGCGCGTCGGTCGAGAAGCCGGTCTTGCCGCGGCGCTTGCGCGAAAGCCCGAGCTTCTCGAAGAGCACGGCGCCGAGCTGCTGGGGCGAGCCGATCAGGAACTCGCCGCCCGCGAGATCCCAGATCTCGCGCTCGAGCTCGGCGATCTCGTCGCGCACGCGCCGGTCGACGAGCGCGAGGCGGTCCTTGTCGAGGCGTACGCCCGCGAGCTCCATCTCGCGCAGCACGGGCACGAGCGGCAGCTCGACCTCGCGCATGAGCCACTCGAGCCCGCGCGCGCGGAGCTGCTCGCGCTGCCACGCCGCGAGCGCCTGGACGAGAACGGCGTCGGCGCCCGCGCGGTCCTCGACGTCGGTCGCGAGCCCGCGCTCCTCGGTGATCTCGCGCAGCGGGAACCCGCGCCGCGCAGGCTCGAGGAGGAAGGCGGCCAGCAGCGTGTCGTGCGCGAGGCGCGGCGGCACGGCGCCGAGCGCCTTGGCGTCGTGCGCGACGCCCGGGCGGTCGCCGACCGCGGCGACGACCTCCTCGGGACGCGGGACGGCGCCGACGAGGACGGCCTCGCCGGCGGCGACGCCGAAGCGCACCTCGGGCTCGCCTGCGACGAGCTGGCCCTCGGGCACCTCGGGCGCCGCGACGGCGACCGTCACCTCGGCGCCCGCGGGCGCGAGCGCGGCGATGTCGCGCGTGGTTCCTGGGCGCACGCGCGCGGGGACGAGCGTCTCGGCGGCCGGCGCCGGCGCGGCCGCGTCGGCGTCGCCGAGCGCCTCCTCGAGGCGCTGCAGCGGGGCGCGCAGCTCGAACTCGCGGAACACCTCGCGCAGCCGCGAGCGATCGGGCTCCGCCGCGGCCTCGGCCACGGGATCGACCGTGACCGGCACGTCGCGCTTGATCGTGGCCAGCAGCTTCGAGAGCCGGGCCGCGTCGGCGTGGTCCGTGAGGTTCTGCTTGCGCTTGGCGCCGGAGATCTCGTCGACGTGGTCGAGGACCGCCTCGAGCGAGCCGAAGCGCTGCAGCAGCTCGGAGGCGGTCTTGTCGCCGATGCCGGGGACCCCCGGAATGTTGTCCGACGTGTCGCCCTTGAGGCCGTAGAAGTCGGGGATGAGCGCCGGGGTGATCCCGTAGCGGTCGACGACGCCCTGGTGGTCGTAGACCTTCGTGTCGGTGATGCCGCGACCCGTGGCCATCACCCGCACGCGCGACTCGGGGTCGATGATCTGGAAGGCGTCGCGGTCGCCCGTCACGACCATGACCGGGACCTGCTCGGCGCGTGCGCGCTCGGCGATCGAGGCGATCACGTCGTCGGCCTCGAAGCCGTCGACGCGGACGTTCCGGTAGCCGAACGCCTCCGCGAGCGGCTCGAGGTGCGGCCACTGCTCGCCGAGGAGGTCGGGGCGTGACGTGCGCGTCGCCTTGTAGTCCGCGGAGACCTCCTTGCGCCCCGAGGAGCCGGCGTCCCAGACGACCAGCGTCGGGCGCGGCCCATACTCGGTCAGGAGCTTCACGAGCATCGACGCGAACCCGAAAATCGCGTTGGTCGGGAAGCCCGTCGAGGTGGCGATCGACTCGGGAAGCGCGAAGAAGGCCCGATACGCCAGCGAGTTGCCGTCGATGAGGAAGAGCTCGCGATCTCCGTCGGCGACGGCCACCCACCCCACGCTACAAGGACCGACGGGCGATGCGTCCGACGACCTCGGTGACCACGGGGACGCCGTCCTGCTCGGCCGGGATGTCGTCCGCGGGAGCGGTGAGGAGCACCTTGACGACGTTGCCGCCGCGGTCGTCGCGGGCGATCCCGACGCCCGTCACGCGCGGATGGGAGGCGAGCGCCGCGGCGAGTCGCGCCTTCGCGGCGCGAGCGGACTCGAGGCCCGCGCTCACGTCCGCAGCGTCGCGCCGAGCGCGTCGAGCACGGCGCTGATCGGGTTGCCGTAGGTGACGCCCTCGTCGTTGCCCGCGAACAGCAGCGCGACGGCGTCGAGCGAGCTGGAGGCGACGATCAGCGAGCCGCTGTCGCCGCCCTGCGAGAAGGCGCCGGCGTCGCCGTGGACCTCGACCTGGTCGTCGAAGGTCAGCGCGCCGCGGTCGTACTGGACGGTGAGGCCGTCGAGCTCGAAGGCGGTGACCGTCCCGCGCGTGAGCCCCGTCGTGCGCCCGAGCTTGGCCACGGCTCCGGCCTGCGCCGGCGCGAGCAGCGCGCCGCTCAGCGTGCCCAGGCCGGCCACGCGCGCGGCGTCGAAGTCGACCTCGACGGTCGCGAGCGCGCAGTCGACGCGGTTGGCCGCGTCGCTCTGCAGCGCGACCGCGCGAGCGAGCACGCCGACGCGGTCGGCCGGATCGCGCCCGCCGTCGACCGGCCCGGGCTGGACCACCACGGCGCCCGGCGACGCGCGGT
>DATNGY010000275.1:0-2578 GCA_035605735.1 Solirubrobacteraceae bacterium | reverse complement strand
GAGGTTGCGCGCTGCGACGCGCCCTCGATGCGCCGGCGCAGCTCCGCCCCGCGGCCCGCGGCGACGGCCCGCGCCGCCCGCTGCTCGCTCAGCTCGACCCCCCGCCCGCGGGCGAGGTCGAGCAGCTCCTGGCGCTCCTCGGCCTCGCGCGCGGTCCGCGCGAAGAGCCAGCCGAAGAGCAGGATCGTGAGGATCGAGCTCTCGACCATCATGATCGCGCCGGCCGCGTTCTGGTCGGCGGCCGGCGACAGGCCGTGGGCGGCCTCGCCGGCACGGTAGACGCCGTAGAACGAACTGCCCCCGAAGACGAGCACGTTGCCGAGGATCCCGCCCACGAGGCGCACGGCGATGATGTAGACGAGACGCGCCAGGTTGCCGAACCAGGCCGGCTTGGGCAGCGGACCGAGCAGCGCCATCCACATGTTCGCGCCGAAGACGATGAAGCCGGCGTGCTGGAGGGCGTGGACGCCGCTATGGCGCACCGCGGCGTCCTGGAGCGCCGGCAGGTGCCAGGCGTAGAGGTCGAGCGCCCACAGCGGGAAGGCGACGAGCGGATGGGCGAGCACGCGGAGGCGGTCGAAGACCCGGATCCGCAGGACCGGGGCCAGGAGCGGCCCGGTCAGGCCGAGGACGAGCAGCAGCGTGCCGAGGTCGCCGAGGAGCAGGTGCTCGACCATGTGCGGCCAGAAGAGCTCCTCCGCGGGCTCGCCGATGAGCGTGAGCGCGCCGACGATGAGCGCGAGCCCTCCGTAGAAGCACGCCTGGCGCCAGCCCGGGACCGCGCGCGGCGTCCCGTGCAGCCGGTGGACGCCGAAGGCGTAGAGCACGCCGGCTGCGGTGGCCGGCAGCAGCTGCAGCGGCGCGAGCTCGACGAGCGCCATCTCGAAGGCAATCTAGCCAGCCGCGATCAGGGCGACGCCGGCGAGCGCCGCGAGGATGCCGGCGGTCTGGACCGCGCGGATCCGCTCGCCCAGGACGGCCCGCGCCAGCAGCACGGTCGTCACCGGGTACAGCGAGCCGACGACGGAGACGATGCTCAGCGCGCCCTTCGTGTTGGCCAGCCCGTAGAGGCCGGTGGCGCTGACGTCGAGCGTCCCCGCCGCCACGAGCGCGAGCGCGTCGGGCCGCGTCGGCCGCGGCGGGCGCCGCACGAGGACGATCGCCGCGAGCACGGGGAGCACGACGACCCGCGCCACGACGAGCAGCCACAGCACGGACTCGTCGGCGGCGGCGTCGGAGAGCGCGAAGTACGAGCCGAAGCCCACGGCGGCGGCGAGCGCCAGCGCGATCGAGGCGCGCCCCGCCGCCGCCCGGCCGGTGCCCGCGTCGGCCTCGCGGGAGGCGAGGACGACCCCGACGACCGCGCACGCCAGCCCGGCCGAGGTCACGGCCGAGAGCCGGTCGCCCGTCGCGACGCCGAGGACGACGGGCAGCGCGACCGCGGTGGCGGAGATCGGCGCGACGATGCTCATCGTCCCGATGGCGAGCGCGCGGTAGAAGGCGCCGAGGCCGAGGACGCCCGCCAGACCGGCCGCGAGCGAGAGCAGGAGCGCGCGCGTCGACGGCAGCGGCTCGGACTCGAGCGCGATCAGGGCGAGTACGAGCACGAACCCCGTGCCCTCGACGAAGGCCAGGACGACCGGCAGCGCGACGCGACGCGAGCGCAGCCCGCCGATGAAGTCGGCCACGCCCCAGCACGACGAGGCGACGAGGGCGAGGAGCACGGCGAGCACGAGCGCGACATCGTCGCAGGGCCGCCGCGGCGGGCCGCGGCGGCAGCTCGTTGATATACGGACGATATCCCCATATCCTCGCGCTATGGCAAAGCAACGCAGGTCGGAGCAGGACAGCGCGGCGCTCTTCGTCCGCATCCCCGTCGAGGAGGCCGACAAGCTCCACCAGGTCGCCCTGCGCCTCAAGGCGTCCAAGCGCGAGGTGATCCGCCACCTGCTCGCGGATCTCGACCCCGAGCGCGATGACATCCTCTGGCACCGCCCGGCGCCCAGCCCGCCCGTCCCGCTGACCGCCCCGCTCGGGGGCGCGGAGCTCGTGGTCGGCCGCGCGGAGGGACCGGCGCAGCCCGCCGAGGTCCTCGACGCCGCCGGCGTGGCCGAGCTTCTGAGCACCGACGAGGCGGCGGTCGTCGAGCTCGCCGAGGCCGGCGAGCTGCCGGGCCGCCGCGTCGGCGGCGAGTGGCGCTTCCTGCGCCGCGCGGTCCTCGCGTGGCTCGGCGGCGCCTCGGAGTAGGTCGCTACAAGCCGATCTCCGCGTGGATCAGCGGTGGCGGCTCGACCGCGCCGTCGGACCACGCGAGCGCGTCGAGCACGGCCCGCTCGGCCGCGCGCGCCGCGTCGTCGTCCTGCGCGCGGACCCGCGCTACGACGGTGTCGTCGTCGACCTCGTCGCCGATGCGCACGACCAAGTCGATGCCGACGGCGAGGTCGATGTCGTGCTCCTTGCGCCGGCGCCCCGCTCCGAGGGCCGCGGCGGCGCGCCCGATCGCCTCGGCGTCGACCGCGGCCAGCGTCGCCGCGCGCCCCGCGCGCACGTCGTGCACGACCGGAGCCTGCGGCAGCAG
>DATNGY010000274.1:0-2819 GCA_035605735.1 Solirubrobacteraceae bacterium | reverse complement strand
CGCCATCTCTTCGCGCTCCGCCAGCTTCCGGTCGGGCTCGCGCGGGAGCTGCTCGGCGACGTCGTCGAGGGAGACGCCCGGCTCGCGTGGCGGGGCGCGGCCGTCGGGCTCGCGGCTCCGCCCGGTGCCGACCTCGCGCTGGAGGACGCGACCTATGTCGTCTTCGACCTCGAGACGACGGGGCTCCGTCCCGGCAGCGCGCGAATCTGCGAGCTCGGCGCCGTGCGGGTGCGCGGGCTCGAGCTGGAGGAGCGCTACGAGTCCCTGGTCGACCCGCGGGCGCCGCTCCCGGACGCGATCGCCGCGCTGACCGGGATCGACCCGCGTGCGCTTCGTGGCGCGCCGCGGGCCGAGCAGGTCGTCCGCCGGTTCCTCGACTTCGCCGGCGACGCCGTCCTCGTCGCGCACAACGCGCGCTTCGACCTCGGGTTCCTCGACGTCGAGGTCGAGCGGCTCACGGGCCGGCGCGTCGCGGCCACGGTCGTCGACACCGTCTGGCTCGCGCGGCGGCTGCTCGAAGGCAGGACGAAGCGCGTCGGCCTCGCCGCGCTCGCCCACTTCTTCGGCACGTCGGCGCAGCCCTGTCATCGCGCGCTGCCTGATGCGGAGGCGACCGCCGAGGCGCTCGTGCATCTGATCGGCCTGGCGCAGGAGCGCGGTGCCCGCACCGTCGCCGACCTCGTCGACCTCTCGGCGCCGCGGGTGCGGCGGCTGCACGCGAAGCGGGCGTTGGCGGCCGGCGCGCCGCAGCGGCCGGGCGTCTACCTGTTCCGCGACCGGCACGACCAGGTGCTCTACGTCGGTCGCGCCCGCGACCTGCGAGCAAGGCTCCGCTCCTACTTCCGCGGTGAGCGCCAGCGGCCCGCCGTCGAGGCGGCGCTCGGCGCGCTGGCGCGGATCGAGTGGCGCGTCCTCGGCTCGGAGCTCGAGGCGGCGCTCGAGGAGCTGCGCCTGATCCGGGAGCTGCGGCCGCCGGCCAACGCGCGCTCCGGCCGCGCCGATCGCTGGACGTATCTCCGTCGCCGTGGCTCGGACTGGGTCGCCGGCTCCCAGCCGTCGCCACACGGACCGATCGCGTCGCGGCAGCTGGCGCAGAAGGCGGCGCGCGCACTCGGAGACTGGGAGGGAGACGACCCCGCGTCGGCGCTGCCCGCGCTGCGCACGCGGATGCGGCGGCTCGCCGGCGACCAGCGCTTTGAGGACGCGGCCCGTCTCCGCGACCGCGCCGACGCGCTCGAGAAGGTCGCCGCGAGGCTCGCCGAGCTGCAGCGGCTCCGCGAGCTGCGCTGCTGCCTGCTCGTGCCGGCGCTCGAGGACGGTTTCGTCCGGGCGCACTTCCTCTGCGGCGGCCGGATCGCGGCGGTGCGGACGCTTCCGCGCGGCGCCGCCGGCGGGCTCGAGGCCGAGGCGGGTCTCGCCCTCGCCCAGGCGGCGCCGGCATCGCTCGACGCCGACGACGCAGAGGACCTGCTGCTCGTCGCCACGTTCCTCCGCCGCCCGCCGCCGGAGCTCCGCGTCGTCCCGCTCTCGGTCGAGCGGATCGTGCGTGCCGCGTGATGCGACTTCGTGGCTCAGAGCCACAATCGCGCCTTCTGGCACGAATTCGTCACCGCTCCGTGCTCGTCGGTCGGGCACGCTGGCCGGGATGCCGGCCGCGGCTCCACGGTATGACGACCGCCTTGTCGACGCGATCGGCCGGCTCGACCGGCGCGACGTGCCGATCGCCGAGACCTGCCGACGGCTCGGTGCGTTCGCCGAGCGGAATGGGATCCCGCGGCCGAGCTATGTCATCTCCGGCGGCTGATCGTCGAGCGGCGCCTGTTCGCCGACGAGCGGCGCGAACTCGTGCGCGACGCGCTCGGGCTCGTCTACCGCCCCGTGCCGAGCGACGTCGACAGCGTGCTCGAGCGCGTCCCGCATCTTTCCGCGACTGACCTCGAGCCGTGGAGACTAAGTGGCTCAGAGCCACTAAGTCGCGCTCGGGAGCACGCTGGAGCCGCGACCGACGAGGCGGCTAGCCTTTCTTCGGATGGCGCAGGACCTCCAGGCCGGCGTGCGGGCGGCGACCGCCCCCTTCGCCGACCGCCTGGCCGACGCCGTGGAGCGGAAGCGCACGCAGCTCGTCGTCGGCCTCGACCCGCGCATCGACCTTCTGCCCGTCGAGCTCCGCGGCGAGGCACCCGCGCTCGCCGTCGAGCGGTTCTGCCGCGGGATCGTCGACGCCGTCGCGCCCTACGTGGCCGCCGTCAAGCCGCAGCTCGCCTTCTTCGAGGCGCTCGGCGCCGAGGGGATGCGGGCCTTCGAGGACGCCTGCCGCTACGCGCGCGAGGCCGGCCTGCTCGTCATCGCGGATGGGAAGCGCGGCGACATCGGCTCGACCGCGCGGGCCTACGCAGCCGCCTACCTCGAGCCGCGGGGGGACGGCCACGCCGTCGCGGACGCGCTCACCGTCAACCCGTACCTCGGCGCCGATTCAGTCGAGCCGTTCCTCCAGGCCGTCCGGCTACACGGGGCAGGCCTCTTCGTGCTCGTGCGGACGTCGAACGCGGGTGCGGGCGACATCCAGGACCTGACGCTCTCGGACGGCAAGCCGCTGTGGCAGCACGTCGCCGCGCTCGTCGCGGAGTGGGGCGAGCCGTTCGTCGGCGACCGCGGCCTGACGAGCGTCGGCGCCGTCCTCGGCGCCACCGTCCCGCGCGCGGTCGGCGAGGCCCGGCGCGCGATGCCGCAGTCGGTGCTGCTGCTGCCCGGTGTCGGCGCGCAGGGCGCCACCCCCGCCGACGTCGCTCGCGCCTTCACGAGCGGCCCGGCGAGTGCGC
>DATNGY010000273.1:0-5628 GCA_035605735.1 Solirubrobacteraceae bacterium | reverse complement strand
AGCGCGTCCTCGTGGGTGCGCACGCCGAGGGCCCGGACGTGGCGCGAGAGCACGCGCGCGGTGTCACCAGGCGACTCGCCGCGGCGGAGCTGCAGCTCGCCCGCGCGCAGCACCATCGGGTGGCCGCCGAGCTCGACGATGCCCGCCTCGAAGGACACGCGCGTGCGCGTGCTCGGCTTCTCGAAGAGCAGCGCAACCACCGCGCCGTCGAGCGCCCGCGAGGAGCGCGGCGCGGCCTTCAGCGCCTCGGCACGGTCCAGGAGCGCGGTCAGCGCGGCGCCGTCGAGCTCGGCCCCGGTGAGGAAGTGGCGCGTCAGGTCGGAGAGGATACGCGCGCGTGCGCGTGCTCACGTGGAACCTCTTCCACGGGCGCTCGGTGCCCGAGACGCCGCGATCGTTGCTGCGCGAGTTCGCCGAGGCGCTCGCCGGCTGGTCGTGGGACGTCGCCCTCCTGCAGGAGGTCCCGCCGTGGTGGCCGCCGGAGCTCGGGCGGGCCGCGCGCGCGAGCGCGCGCAGCGCCCTGACCTCACGCAACCTCGGCCTACCGGCGCGACGGGCGCTCGCCGCGCGCCGCCCGGACCTGCTCAAGTCCAACGGCGGGGGCGCGAACGCGATCCTCGTGCGGGGTCCGGCGATCGTCGAGCACCGCGTCGAGACGCTGCGCTGGTGGCCGGAGCGCCGGATCGTCCACGCCGTCCGCGCCGACGGCCTGCCGTGGCTGGGCAACGTCCACGCCCAGGTCCACTCGGAGGCGCGTGCGCAGGCCGACCTCGCCACGGCGGCCGGGGCGCTCGCGCGCTGGGCGTCGAGCGGGGCGGCCGTGCTCGGCGGCGACTTCAACACGCGCGCGCCGGTGGTGCCCGGCTTCGAGCTCGCCGGGGGCGCAGGCGTCGACTGGGTGGCCGTACGCGACCTGCGCGCCGCCGGGGCGTCCCAGGTCCTCGACCGCGCCGCGCTCTCAGACCACGCGCCGGTGGCCGTCACGGTGCGCTAGGTCGAGGGAAGGAATCGCGCCCGCCCGCGTCCTGGGTCACATGCGCCGCCGGATGGCCCTCCTCCCCGTCGCCGCCGCCCTCGCCGTGGCCGGGTGCGGAGGCTCCTACGGGGACAACGACGCCGCGGCACCGCGGCACTCGCGGGCCGGCGCGGTGGGCGACGACGTCGTCCTGCACTCGATCCGCCCGCGGGGCCATCGCCACCGCGTGGCCGCGCCGGTCGAGCTCGCCCGGCGCTGATACCCCTGCCCGCCGCGCGGACCACCCCTGTCCGCTGCGCAGGCGGGCGCAGGCGGGCGCAGGCACCGGAACCGGCGCGGGAAGGATCGCCGAGGGGGTAGCGTCCTTCCAGACATGCGACGCCCCCTCGTCCTGCTGCCCGCGCTTGCCGCGGCGGCCGTGCTCGCGGCCGGCTGCGGGTCCAGCAGCAGCGGCAGCTCCAGCACCGCGACCGCGACCGCGAAGCCGGCGTCGTCCGGCGGCGGCGCGGTGGTCGTGAGCATGAAGAACATCCAGTTCAACCCGAAGGACGTGACGGTCAAGAAGGGTCAGACCGTCGAGTGGCGCAACGACGACTCGGTCGCCCACAACGTCACGGCGCAGTCGGGCGCGAGCTTCAAGTCCGCCAACTTCGGCAACGGCGGGACGTTCCGGTACAAGGCGATCAAGGCCGGGACGATCAAGTACGTGTGCACGATCCACCCCGGCATGACGGGGACGCTCACCGTCCAGTGATGAGCGAGGCCGCGACCCCGCGCGAGCGGGGTCACGGCTTGGTCATCTCGTAGACGAGCGCGCGCGCATCCCGAAGCCGCGCACCATGAGCAACGTGCGCTCGCCGAGCGTGCCGCGCGCGGGCAGGACGCCGAGCTGGACCGCCGCGTCGTAGGCGTCGAAGAAGGCGCGGACGCGCCACAGCCGCTCGCGGCGCGGGTCGAGCTCGGCGTACGTGACGACGTGCACGACGACGAAGCGCCCGCTGGGAGGCAGCCCGGCGAGCTCGCCGCGGTGCGTGCCGAGGACCTTGGCGGGCGCCGCCACGTAGTGGCCGTCCGTGAGCCGCTGGCCGGTGCGCTCGACACGGGCGTCGGGAAACGCCTCCCACAGCCGCGCCGCGTGGTCGGCGATCGCGTCGGGCCCCTCCAGCGGCTCCGCGCAGATCGGGTCCTCGTAGTGCACGTCGGCGGCGCAGAGCGGCGCGAAGGCGGCGCGGTCGCGGCCCGCCCACGCCGACTCCCAGCGGTCGACGAGCTCGTCGATCACCCGTGCCGTCACTGCACCGGCGGCGTGAGGTCGGCCAGGCCGGCGTCGGGCGAGGAGGCCGTCGCGTGCAGCCGGCGCGGGATCCGTCCGGCGCCGCGCGCGAGCCGCCCCGCCTCGACGGCGCCGCGGATCGCGTGCGCCATCGCCACGGGATCGTGCGCCCGCGCGATCGCGCTGGCGCACAGCACGCCGTCGCACCCGAGCTCCATGGCGAGCGCCGCGTCGCTCGCCGTGCCGACCCCCGCGTCGAGGATCACCGGGACCGACGCGCGGTCGACGATGAGCGCGAGGTTGTACGGGTTGCGGATGCCCATGCCCGAGCCGATCGGCGAGCCCAGCGGCATGACCGCCGCGCAGCCGACGTCCTCGAGGCGCCGCGCGAGAATCGGGTCGTCGTTCGTGTAGGGCAGGACCGTGAAGCCGTCGGCCACGAGCTCCTCGGCCGCGACCAGGAGCTCGGGCGCGTCGGGCAGCAGCGTGCGCTCGTCGCCGATGACCTCGAGCTTGATCCAGTCGGTGCCGAAGGCCTCGCGGGCCAGGCGCGCCGTCGTGACCGCATCGCGCGCGGTGTAGCACCCGGCCGTGTTCGGGAGCAGCTCGACGCCGCAGCCCTCGATGACGTCCACGAGCGAGCCGCGCGCGGCCGGATCGATCCGTCGCAGCGCGATCGTGACGAGCTCGGTGGCGGTGGCGCGGATCGCCTCGGCGAGCGTCTCGAGCCGCGGGAAGCCGCCCGTGCCGAGGATCAACCGCGAGTCGAGCCGGCGGCCGGCGAGCGTGAACGGCGTGTCGGTCAGCGGGATCTGCTCGGTGCCCACGTCAGCCCCCCTGCATCGCCGTCAACGCCTCCACCCGGTCCCCCTCGGCCACGCGGCGGGCGTCCCACGTCGCCCTGGGAACGATCTCCCCGTTGATCGCGACCGCCACGCCCCGCGCGCGGTCCTCGACGCCGAGGTCGGCGAGGAGCTCGGCGATCGTCGCGCCGGCGCGCTCGCGGGGCTCGCCGTTGACGAGGATCATGCGGCCGCCCCCGTCGTCGCGAAGCGGTCGGGGCCGAAGCCGTGGTCGATCTCCTCGTCCCCGAGCGTCGCGGCCACGAGCTCGGCGGTCACCGGCGCGAGGAGGACGCCGTTGCGGAAGTGGCCCGTGGCCCACACGAGGCCGTCGACCGCCGGCGAGCGACCGATCACCGGGGCGTTGTCGGGCGTGCCCGGACGAAGGCCCGCGACGAGCTCCTCGAGCTCGAGCTCGAGCACCCCGGGCACGAGCTCGGCGGCGTCGCGCAAGAGGTCGTGGACCCCGAGCGCGGTCATCGCGGTGTCGAAGCCGCGCTCCTCGACCGTCGCCCCGAGCACGTAGCGCCCGTCGCCGCGCGGCACGAGGTAGCCGCCCTCGAAGCGCACGACGCGCTCGAGCAGGCCGGGGCCGGCCGGATCGCGCAGGCGGAGGGACTGGCCCTTGACAGGCCGTACGGGCACCCGGGCGTCGCCGGGGATCCCGGGCAGCTCCCCGGACCACGCGCCCGCGGCGACCACGACCTGGTCGGCGCCGACGCGCGCGCCGTCGGCGAGCGTCACACCCGCGCCGGGCTCGACCGCGGCCACCGGGGTCTCGGGTCGCAGCACGGCGCCGGCGTCCGCGGCGGCGCGGGCGAGCGCCAGGCAGGCCAGGCGCGGATCGACGGCGTGGTCGTCGGGGACGTCGAGCGCGAGGCGGAGCGTCGGCGCCAGCGCGGGCTCGAGGCGCCGCGCGGCCGAGGGCAGGACGCGCTCGACCGCGAGCCCGAGCCGCGCACGCAGCTCGCGCTCGCGCTCGAGCGCCTCCGCCTCGTCGCGGTCGCGGGCGACGACGAGCGTGCCGCAGCGCCGCAGGCCGACGTCCATTCCCGTCGCGTCGCGCAGCTCGGCCGCGAAGCCCGGCCAGGCGTGCGCGCTGCGCAGCCCGAGCTCGAGGAGCGCGCGCTCGCCCGCGTCGGCCTCGGTGACGGGCGCGAGCATGCCCGCGGCGACGTGCGAGGCGCCCTCGCCCATCGGGCCGCGGTCGACGACGGAGACGCTCAGCCCACGCGCCCGCGCGCGCCAGGCGACGGCGAGGCCGATGATGCCGCCGCCGACGACGACGACGTCGTGGTGCTCTTGGGGCTCGGTGATGCGATCTCCTATCGCTTCGCCGGCATGACCCGGATCAGCTCGTGACGGTCGGCGGCCGCGGTGCCGCCCTCTCAGCCCTGCGGGCTCCCGTAGGCCGGATGGTAGCGCGCACCCATGTCCGCTTGGCGGACACCCATGTCCGCTGCGCGGACGGGCGCAGGCGGGCACAGGCGGCCGTTGGCACACTGTGGTGCGTGGACCGCCGCGCGCGCCTGCACGACGCCCGTCTCTACCTCGTCGCCGACCTCGCCGGCCTCGACCGCGCGCTCGACGGGGCGCTGGCGGGCGGCGTCGACCTCGTCCAGCTGCGCGACAAGGCCGCGGGCGACGCCGAGCTCCTCGACGCGGGCGCGCGCTTCGGCGCTCGCTGCCGCGCCGCGGGGGCGCTCTTCCTGCTCAACGACCGCCCGGACCTCGCGCTCGCCGCCGACGCCGACGGCGTCCACGTGGGCCAGGACGACGAGCCCGTGGTCGCGGCCCGCGCCCGCGTCGGCCGCGAGCGGCTCGTCGGTCTCTCCACGCACGGCATCGCCCAGGCGCGAGCGGGCGCGCGCAGCGGCGCGGACTACCTCGCCGTCGGACCTGTGCACGCGACGCCGACGAAGGCCGGCCGCCCCGCGATCGGCCTCGAGCCCGTGCGCTTTGCCGCCGCGCACCTCGAGCTGCCGTGGTTCGCGATCGGCGGTCTCGACGCGCGGACGGTGGGCGCCGTCGTCGCCGCCGGCGCCCGGCGGATCGTGGTCGTGCGGGCGATCGCCGCGGCCCACGATCCCGAGCGCGCGGCGCGCGCGCTGCGCGCGGCGCTCGACGGAGCTCCCGTTGGCGCGGCGTAGCCGCAAGGCGCGGCCCGCGGGCGCCGGAGCGATGAGCCGCGGCTATGCGCGCGCCGAGGAGCGCAACGCCGCCGCGCGCGCGACGCTGACGCCGCTTGCGCCGGGGGAGCGCCCGCCGGCGCTCGTCGTCGCCGTGGTGCTCGCGGCCGCGCTCGCGATCACCAACGTCGTCGCCCTCGTCGCCGGGCTCGACGTCGAAGGCCGCCGCCCGGGCGCCTTCGGCGTGCTGCTGTTCGCCGTGCTCATGCTCGCCGCCGCCTGGGGCATGTGGCAGCGCCGCTACGGGGCCGTGCTCGCGTTCGAGGCGCTGCTCGGGATCACGGTCGCGATCGCTGCGCTGTCGCTGTTCGTGGCCAACAACGCCGCCGCGGTCGTGCTGTGCCTGGT
>DATNGY010000272.1:0-3606 GCA_035605735.1 Solirubrobacteraceae bacterium | reverse complement strand
CCGGCGTCGTCCTGCACATGATGAGCGCGCTGGCGCTCGGTCGCCTGGGCCTCACAGCCGTCGGCGACTCGGCCGCGGACGCGCAGCGCCGCTACGAGCGCGCGCAGGAGCGCGTGCTCGACGCCGCGGCCAGCACCGTCGAGGCCGCGGCCTGACAGCGCGCTCAGCCGCGGCGCGCCGCGCGCACGGCCCGGGCCTGCTCGGCGTCCATCCAGAGCTCCCACCGCCCCGACGACGACTGCCGCTCGTCGTGGAAGCGGTACGGGCGCCGGCCGCCGAACTCGGCCTGGCGCAGGCTCCAGACGCCGCCGAGCACGGACGCGATGCGGCGACGCGGCCAGCCGAGCGCGTCCTCGATCTCCGGGAACGCGCGCGGGGCGTCGGGCCGCTCGGCCAACGCGTCCAGCAGCTCGCGCATGAGGTCGCTGCAGCGGTCGTAGAAGCGGGCGATCTCTCCGGGATCGCTCATCGCGTTCTGCGGCGCGTGCTGGGTGACCATGCGCTCCCGTCTCTCCGGGAGCATCGCATCTGCGTCTAGTGGTTCCGCACGTGAGTACGTGCGCCGTCCAGGCGGTCGCCGGCGCCGCCTGGCGAGGACGCAGGGAGGGAGCAATGGCAGCGCCATTGCCCCGACCGAGGACGTGGCCAAGCGGCGATCGGCGGCCACCTGGCGGCGTGCGTACTCACGGGCGGGACCACTAGCCTCCACGGATCGTGGATGACGTCCCGCGTGTCGCGGTCGTGACGGGCGCCGGCTCGGGCATCGGCCGGCAGGTCGCGCTCGGGCTGCTCGAGGCGGGCTGGCGCGTCGCGCTCGCCGGGCGCCGCGAGCACACGCTGCGCGCGACCGCCGCCGCGCGTCCGGAGGGCCGCGAGCGGGCGCTCGTCGTCGGCGCCGACGTGACGGATCCGCCCTCGGTGCGCGCGCTCTTCGCGCGCGTGCGCGACGAGCTCGGCCGCGTGGACCTCCTCTTCAACAACGCCGGGCTCTTCGGCCCCTCCGCGCCGATCGAGGACGTCGAGCTCGAGGCCTGGGAAACGGTGGTGGCGACCAACGTCACCGGCGCCTTCCTGTGCGCCCAGGAGGCGTTCCGCGCGATGCAGGCCCAGCGCCCGAGGGGCGGTCGCATCATCAACAACGGCTCGATCTCGGCGCACGTGCCGCGACCGAACGCGGTCGCGTACACGACGACCAAGCACGCGATCACGGGGCTCACGAAGGCGCTCTCGCTCGAGGGCCGCCGCCACGACATCGCCTGCGGCCAGATCGACATCGGCAACGCGGCGACCGACATGACCGCGGCGATGGAGCGCGGCGTTCCCCAGGCCGACGGCTCGATCGCGCCCGAGCCGACGATGGACGTCCGCCACGTCGGCGACGCCGTCGTCTACCTGGCGGGGCTGCCGCTCGACGCCAACGTGCTGTTCATGACGGTCATGGCGACGACGATGCCGTTCGTCGGGCGCGGGTAGGGCGCGGGAGCTTCGGCGGCGGGTCGGGAGACGCGGCCGTCGCCTGCTCGCGGGCGTAGGGTGCGGCGATCGCCGCGGTGACGATCATCCGGCCCCGGGCGGGCGAGGTCATCGGCGACGCCCCGGACCGGCGGGTAGAGATCCTCTCCGACCACGTTGCGCTCAACGCGACCTGGTCGAGGTTCGCTCGGGGCCGCGAGGGCGCGGAGCTGCACATCCATCGCCGCCATACCGATCTCTTCTACGTGCTCGCCGGCGAGCTGACGGTGAGGTTGGGACGCGACGGGGCGGAGATTTGCGCGCCGGCCGGGACCCTCGTCCGCGTTCCCCCGCTCGTCGTGCACGGGTTCGCCAACACCTCCGAGGCGGAGGTGCGCTACCTCAACCTCCACGCGCCCGGCGAGCGGTTTGCCGACTACCTGCGTGCCGCGCGCGACGGACGGACGTTCGTCTACGACCAGGAGCCGCCGCCGCCGGACGGCGGCCGCACGGCGACCGACGCCGACATCGGCCGCCCGGGGATGGGCGACGTCGCGGCGATCGGCGTCGACGAGCTCACGTACGAGCCCGGCGACGCCGGTGCGCCCGCCGCCCACGAGCACCTCAGGTCGCTCTATGTGCTCGCGGGGGAGCTCGTGCTCAGCGCCGACGGCGACCGGCTCCAGGCGCCGGCCGGGGCTTGGGTCCAGGTGCCCGCCGGTGCCACCCACGCGATCGCAGGCGGCGGCGCCGGGGGCCTCCGCCTCCTCGACGTGCGCACCCCGGCGTAGGGTCGTCGGCAGCGTCAATGGAGCAGCGCCGGCGTTCGCGCGCTGAGTGCCGCTCAGGGGCTCCGGCCGAAGGCGACGCCTCAGAGGACGCGCAGCGTCCGCAGCGACGTGTCGCGCGCGACGATCGCGCCGCCCTTGTCGCGCGCCTCCAGCAGGTACTCGACCGCGTCCGCGCCGACGCGAAAGCCCTCGAGGACGATCGGGATCCCGGGCGGGTAGATCTCGATCTCCTCGGCCGCGACGCGCCCGATCGCCGCGCGCAGCGGCACCTCCTGGCCGATCGCCTTCGCGTAGCGGCGCGCGAAGTAGGGGTGCATGACGGGGCGGTCGTCGATCGCCGCGAACGGGTAGCCCGTGAGCGGCTCGCGCGCGCCGGCGGGCAGGAGCTGGTCGCGCAGGATCTCTGCGAGCGCGTGCACGGTGTCGGCGACCGCGTCGGCGCCGAGCTGGAAGGTAGTGATGAGCGTGATCGTGTGCGCGCCCGCCTTCTCGATCACGATTCCCCGCTCGACGAGCGCCTCGGCGACCTCCCACCCCGACGGCGCGTAGCGCGAGAGGCCGACGGTCGTCTTGACGAGGTCGCAGGCGGCGACGTGGTCGCCGACCGACGCGATCCAGGCGGGGTCGTCGAGGTGGTCGAGGTCCGGGAGCGCCTCGCGCAGCCGCGCCTTGAGCTCGCGCGTGCGGACGATCGCCTCGGCGAGCGCCTCCTCGCCCTCGGCGGCGAGCGTGCGCACGGCCGCGTCGGCCGAGGCCAGGAGGTGGTAGCTGGGCGACGTCGTGACGTACTCGCGGTAGGCCTCCTCGAGCAGCTCGGAGTCCACGCGGCCCGTCCGCCAATGGATCAGCCCGGTCTGCTGCAGGCCGCCGGCGAGCTTGTGCGTCGACTGCACGCAGACGTCTGCCCCGGACTGCATCGCGCTCGGCGGCAGTTCGGGGTGGAAGCGCAGGTGCCCGCCCCACGCCTCGTCGACGATGACCATCGCCTCCGGCGAGGCGGCGTGGACCGTTCGCGCGATCGCCCCGGTGTGCGCGGCGAGCCCCTCGTAGGTGGGGCTCGTGTAGAGCATCGCGAGCGCGTCGGGGTAGCGCCGCAGCCCCTCGGCGACCGCGGCCACGCTCGGCGGGAGCAGCGCCTCGAAGCGCGGCTCGTACGGCGCCGGCAGGAAGCGGAAGTCGAGGCCGAAGGCCTTGATCGCGTTGATGACCGAGTGGTGGATGTTGCGGGCGACGAGCAGCAGCGCGTCGCGGCGCTCGAGCGCGAGCGCTCGCAGCACGATCCAGTTCGAGCCGCTCGAGCCGTGGACGGAGAACATCGTCCGATCGGCGCCCTGCGCGGCGGCGGCGAACGCCTCGGCCTCGG
>DATNGY010000271.1:0-2779 GCA_035605735.1 Solirubrobacteraceae bacterium | reverse complement strand
CGGGGGCGTCCTACTTCGACGGGTGCCTGATCGAGGAGGAGATGGCCTGGGGCTGCTCGGGCATCCAGACCTCGGTCGGCGCCAACGGCCTCGCGACGTCGCCGGTGATCATCGGCGGCTCCGAGGAGGTCAAGCGCGAGTACCTGGGGATGCTCACCGAGGAGCCGAAGCTCGCGTCGTTCTGCCTGACCGAGCCCGACGCCGGCTCGGACGTCTCCGGCATGCGCACGCGCGCCGTGCGCAACGGCGACAAGTACGTCATCACCGGCCAGAAGTGCTTCATCACCAACGGCGGCTACGCCGACTGGTACACGGTCTACGCGAAGACCGATCCGGAGGCCGGCCACCGCGGCATCTCGGCCTTCGTCGTCCCGCGCGACGACACGGTCATCGTGGACAAGAAGGAAGACAAGATGGGCCAGCGGGCCTCGAACACCGCGACCATCACCTTCAACGAGACCGAGGTCCCGGCCGGCAATCTGCTCGGCGAGGAGAACAAGGGCTTCAAGCTCGCGATGATGACGCTCGACCGCACGCGTCCGGGGGTCGCCGCGATGGCCGTCGGGATCGCCCGTGCGGCGTTCGAGTTCGCGACCGAGTACTCCAAGGAGCGCGTTCAGTTCGGCGTGCCGATCGCGATGCACCAGGCGATCCAGTTCCTGATCGCAGACATGGCGACCAAGATCCACGCCGCGCGCCTGATGACGTGGAACGCCGGCGTCCTGCTCGACCAGGGCCGGCGCAACACGCTCGAGTCCTCGCACGCCAAGCGCTTCGCCGCCGACACGGCGATGGAGGTCACGACCGACGCCGTGCAGGTCTACGGCGGCTACGGCTTCATCAAGGAGTACCCCGTCGAGAAGCTCATGCGCGACGCGAAGATCATGCAGCTCTACGAGGGCACCTCGCAGATCCAGCGCCTCGTCATCGCACGCGAGACGCTCCTGCCGCGACACATCGAGGAGCCCGCGACGGTCACGGCGTAGGAGGCGACGTGCGGCCATACTGACCGCATGTCGCCCCGCGCCACCGACGAGGCGGTCGCCGAGGCCGCGCCGCTCGAGGTCGCCCGGGCGGCGGCCGGCGCGCGCGGCGCGGGCTCGCAGGACCCGCTCGTCGGCGAGCTGCGGCGCGCCGGCCTTCTGCCGCTGCTCGTGCTGCACCTGCTCGCCGCGGGGCCGTCGTACGGCAACCAGCTCATGGAGCGCGTGCTCGCGCTCACCGGCGGCCTCGTGGCCGTCAACCCGAACACGATGTACCCGCTCCTGCGGCGCCTGGAGCAGGACGGCCTCGTCGCGGGCGAGTGGGAGCACCCCGAGCGCCGCTCGCGGCGCTTCTACCGCCTCACGGAGGCCGGCGCACGCGAGCGCGGGCGGCTCGCCGCCGAGCTCGGCCCGCGCCTGGACGCCCTGAGCGCGGCGCTCGACCGCCTGCGCGACGAGCTGTTGACCTGACGGGATGGGCCGCGCGCGGGCCGCGATCGACGTGCCGGGCCTCGCGAGCGAGGCCGAGGCGCTCTGGTACGACCACCGCCGCTGGCCGACGTTCATCGACGGCCTGCACCACGTCGCCCGGCTCGAGGGCGACTGGCCCAACGTCGGCGCGCGCGTCGTCTGGGACTCCAACCCGGGCGGTCGGGGGCGCGTCGTGGAGCGCGTGGTCGCCTACGAGGCGCGGGCCAGTCAGACGCTTGAGATCGAGGACGAGCGCGTGCGCGGCCGGCAGCGGGTGTCGTTCGCGCCGCGCGAGGACGGCGTCCGCGTCGAGCTCGAACAGGATTGGGAGCTCAAGCAGGAGCGCGGCGTGCCGTTCGTCGTCGATCTGCTCTTCGTGCGGCGCCCGCGGCGCGAGTCGCTGCAGCGCACGCTGCGGCGCTTCGCGGCGGAGCTGGCCTCCGAGCGCGAGACGCAGGCCGTCCGCTAGACCCCACCGGGGTCATGCGCCTGGACGCCGGACTCCGCGCGGGACCGCGTCCGCTAGCTTGCGGCCCCATGTTCGTGTTCAAGGCCGCCGTCGTCGGCGCCGGGACGATGGGCGGCCAGATCGCCCAGACGATCGCGGCCGCCGGCATCCCCGTCGTCCTCAAGGACGTCGCGAACGAGCTCGTCCAGGCCGGCCTCGACGAGGCGCGTAACGTCACCCGCAAGGAGGTCGACGGGCGCGTCGAGAAGGGGCGCCTGACCGAGGAACAGGCCGCGGCCGAGGTCGACGAGGTCGTCGGGCGCATCCACGGCACGACCACGTACGACGGCTTCGGCGACGTCGACTTCGTCATCGAGGCCGTCCCCGAGCGCATGGAGGTCAAGCAGGCGGTCTTCGCCGAGCTCGACGCGGCCACGCCCGGGCACGCGATCCTCGCCTCGAACACCTCGTCGCTCTCGATCACGGAGATCGGCGAGGCGACGCTGCGCGCCGAGCAGGTCGTCGGCTTCCACTACTTCTACCCGGCCTCGGTCATGCCGCTGATCGAGATCGTCGAGGGCGACGAGACCGCCGCGGAGACCGTGCAGGCAGCGGTGACCTTCGCGCAGGCGATCCGCAAGCAGCCGATCACGTGCCTCGAGGTCCCGGGCTTCGTCGTCAACCGCATCCTCAACGCCGGCATGTCGGAGGTCTGGCGCGAGCAGGAGGCCAAGGGGCTGTCGATCAAGGCGATCGACGAGGGCCTCGCCGAGCACAAGGTCGTGCCGATGGGCCCGTACGCCCTCGTCGACCTCCTCGGCCTCGACACCGTCCTGCATGTCGCCGAGCACCTCGAGGCCTCCTACGGCGAGCGCTT
>DATNGY010000270.1:0-2788 GCA_035605735.1 Solirubrobacteraceae bacterium | reverse complement strand
AGCAGGGCACGAACCTTGCGATGGCGTCGCGTGACGGCTTCGCCCACGCAGCGCTTGCAGCGGAAATGTGTCGACCACCCGCCTTCGCGTACCGGTGAAACTCGATCGGGCCGTGGATGCGACAGACGCGTATCTCGACTGCAGACACGAACCTATGTTCGCATCTCGATCGGACGCCACCGGCGTCGATGCGCCCCCTGGGACTCGAACCCAGACACCCGGCTTAAAAGGCCGGAACTCTAGCCCGTTGAGTTAGAGGCGCTCCGGAAGTGTGCCACCCGGGAGCGTTCGGGCCGGCGTCGGAATAGCCTGCCGGCCGTGAGCCCGTGGCTCCTCCTCCTCTTCGCGGTCATCGCCCTCGGCGGCCTCGTGACGCTGCTGAAGGGCCGCTTGGCGTGGTTTCTCGTCGGCTTCGTCTTCGGCGGGCTGATCTGGCCGTTCACGGCTTGGCTTCCGGCCACGCCGGACAGCGTCTGGGCGGCGCACGTCGGCGAGCGTGGCGCGCGCGACCGCTAGCGGCCGACATACCCCCAGGGGGAATCGAACCCCCACCTCGAGCTCGAAAGGCTCGCGTGACTAGCCGTTACACCATGGGGGCGGGCCAGCGATTGTAGGCGTCAGGCCTCGGCCGTCGCCGTCGCCGTCGCCGCGGCCGCCGCCGCGGCCGGGGCCGCCTCCGGGTCGCGGGCGCGCACGCGCCCGAGGCCGAGGGCGAGGGCGCCGGCGGTCACGCCCGCGATCGCCTCGAGGCGCCACGCCGCGTGGAAGGCGTCGAGCGCGTCCCCCGGCGCCGGCGAGCCGATGACCGCGACGAGGATCGCGATGCCGAGGACGGCCCCGAGCTGGCGCGACGTCGCCGAGATCGCGCCGCCGGTCGCGAAGCGCGACGGCGCCAGCTCGGCGACCGCCGCGCTGCCCCAGGCGGCGAAGCTCAGCCCGACGCCGGCGCCGGTGAGCGCCGTCCACGGCAGGAACTCCGTCGCGTAGTCGGGGCTGGCGTCGACGGTGCTCGTGAACAGCGCGCAGCCCAGGGCGAAGAGCAGGCCGCCTGGCACCGCGACGACGCGCTGGCCGTAGCGGTCGGCGATCCGTCCCCCGAGCGGCGCGCTGACCGCGGCCATGAGCGGCCCCGGGGTCAGCGCGACGCCCGCGTGCAGCACCGACCAGCCCACGACGCCGGTGAGGAAGAGGACGTTGCCGAGCAGGAGCGCGTAGAAGCCCATCGAGAAGGCGAAGACGCCGGCGTTGGCGACCGCGAACGAGCGCACACGGAAGAGCCCGAGCTCCACGACGGGCGCGGCGTGGCTGGCCGAGCGCACGACGAAGGCGACGAGCAGCGCGGCGCTCGCCGCGAGTGCGCCGAGCACCCGCGGGCCGCCCCAGCCCCAAGCCTGCCCCTTGACGATCGCGAGCGAGAGGAGGCCGACGCCGGCGACGAGGGCGAGCGCGCCGACGAGGTCCGGGAGCGGCCCGGGATTGGCCTCGCGCGTCTCGCGCAGCAGCCGCCTTGCGGGGACCAGGGCCGGGAGACCGATCGCGAGGTTGACGAGGAAGACCCACCGCCAGCTCGTGGCGTCGACCAGCAGCCCGCCGAGGGAGGGGCCCGTCGCGGCGGCGACGGCGCCCGTGGCGCCCCAAAGCGCGGTCGCCGTCGCGCGCTGCTCGAGCGGGAACTCCGGCAGCAGCAGCGCGAGCGAGCTCGGCACCAGGGCTGCTCCCGCGGCCGCCTGCACCACGCGCGCGGCGACGAGCACCTCGACGCTGGGGGCCACGGCGCACACCGCGGAGGCACCGAGGAACGCGACCACGCCCCCGAGGAACATCCGCCGACGCCCGATGCGGTCGGCCAGCCGGCCGGCCGGGACGAGGAGCGCGGCGAAGACGACGTTGTAGGCGTTGAGGATCCAGCTGAGGCCAGCCAGCGACGCGGTCGGGAACGAGCGCTCGATGTCCGGGAAGGCGATGTTGACGATCGTGACGTCGAGGAAGCTCATGAACACCGCCACGGCGGTCACGAGCAGCACCTTCCAGCGACGTGGCAGCCTCCCGACCTCTTCTAGTTGCGTCATGAAACGGACTCTACCGCCTCTCCGTTGCATGACGCAACCCCGTCCGGCTAGACTTGCACGCGCGATGCTCCCTCGCACCTACGACGACCAGGTCTGCTCGATCGCTCGCGCGCTCGAGGTGCTCGGCGACCGCTGGACGATCCTCGTCATCCGCGACGCGTTCATGGGCGTCCGCCGCTTCGAGGACTTCCAGCGCAGCCTCGGCGTCGCTCGCAACGTGCTGAGCGAGCGGCTCACGCGGCTCGTCGACGAGGGCGTCCTCGAGCGCCGGCGCTACCAGGAGCGGCCCGAGCGCTTCGAGTACCGCCTGACCCAGAAGGGCGTCGATCTCTGGCCCGTGACGATGGCGCTGCTGCAGTGGGGCGATCGCCACTACGTCGGCGAGGGCGGGCGCCCCCGGATCGTCCGCCACCGCGACTGTGGCGGCCAGGTCACCGCCCACCTGACGTGCTCGCGTTGCGGCGCGGAGCTCGGCGCGAGCGACGTCGTGGCCGAGCCGGGACCGGGGGCGCGCGCGGGCCCCCGCGGCGTAGCATCGCCGGCGTGACGTTCGACAGCCCGAGCCCCGCCCTGAGCACCGCGCTCGCCTACTAAGAGGCCTGGACCGCCAAGGACCTCGACCGCGCCATGACGTACGTCGATGACCACATCGTCTGCGACGCGCCGGCCGGGCGGATCGACGGCGCGGAGGGCTATCGGTCCTTCATGGCCCCGTTCGT
>DATNGY010000269.1:0-3253 GCA_035605735.1 Solirubrobacteraceae bacterium | reverse complement strand
GCTCGCGGCTCGTGAGCGCCGACACCGTGCCGGCCTGCGCGTTGTCCAGCGCGCAGACGAGCAGCGTGAGGCTCGCCACGTCGGCCAGTTCTTGCCGTGCGGCGAGGTGCGCGACCGCGCAGGCGCTGATGATCCCGCCCGAGCACGCGGCCGCGAGGTGCACCGCGGGCTGGCGTGCGATCTCGGCGACCGCCGCGCGCGCCTCGAGCACGGCGCGCGCGTACGTGTCGAGGTCGAAGTGGCCCTGCGCCCCTTCGGGGTTGCGCCAGGAGATCATGAAGACCTGCTGGCCCTCGCCCAGCAGGTGCTCGACCAGGCTGCGGCCCGGCGCGAGGTCCAGGACGTAGAACTTGTTGATCGTCGGCGGGACCACGAGGAGCGGGAGCTCGCGCACGCGCTCGCTGCGCGGCTCGTACTGGATGAGCTCGAAGACCTCTGTGCGCAGGACGACGGCACCCGGCGTGACGGCGAGGTTGTCCCCGACCGCGAACGTGCTCGTGTCGACGCTCGCCGGCAGCCGCGGCGGGCGCGAGAGGTCGCGCACGAGCTGGCGCATGCCGCGCGCCAGGCCGGCACCGCCGTGGTCGACGATGTCCTTGAGCACGGTCGGGTTCGACCACGGGAAGTTCGTCGGGGCCAGCGCGTCGAGCAGGTTGGCCGCCGCGAAGCGCGCCCGGCGCTCGGTGCGCCAGTCGGTCTCGGCGTCCGAGATGAGGCCGTCGACCGTCCCGCCGGCCGCGAGGTAGGCCTGCAGGACGCGCCGCAGCAGCCAGTTGGCCTCCCATGCGGGGTCGGCGAAGCGCCGGTCGCTCTTGCTCGGCCGCAGCTCGCAGCGCCCGGTCGCCACGCGCGCCAGCTCGCCGCCCAGGCCGGCGAGCCGGCGTACCGCGCGATCGGGCCGGCGCGCCAGGCCGGCCGCGACGCCGGCGGTGGCGCCAGGGCTGACCATGCGCCGCCAGGCCGGCGTGGCCGCCGCGTCGGTGAGCAGGACGTCGAACGCGGCGCTCGAGCTTGCGGTCACGCTCATCGCGGCGCGCTGGCGACCGGCGCCTGGATCTCGCGCTTGAGGATCTTGCCGGTCGGGCCCTTCGGCAGCGCTTCGACGAACCACACGTGGCGCGGGTACTTGTAGGCCGCGACGAGCTCCTTGAGGTAGTCGCGCAGCTCGCGCTCGCTGACCTGGGCGCCGGGCACGAGCGCGACCGCGGCGCCGATCTCCTCGCCGAGCTCTGAGTGGGGCAGGCCGACGACGGCGGCCTCGGCGACGGCCGGGTGCTCGTAGAGCAGCTCCTCGATCTCGCGCGGGTAGACGTTGTAGCCGCCACGGATGATCAGCTCCTTCTTGCGATCGACGATGAAGAAGCAGCCGTCCTCGTCGACGCGCGCCATGTCGCCCGTGTAGAACCAGCCGTCCGCGTCGATCGCCTCGGCGCTGGCCTCGGGGCGCCGCCAGTAGCCCTTCATGACGTTGTGGCCGCGGATGGCGATCTCGCCGACATCGCCCTGGGCGACCTCGCGGCGCGCGTCGTCGACGGCCTTCATCTCGACGCCCGCGATCGGCGTGCCGATCGAGCCGGGCTTGCGCTCGCGATCGGGGTGGTTGAAGCAGGCCACCGGCGAGGTCTCCGAGAGCCCGTAGCCCTCGAGGATCACGCAGCCGAAGGCGTCCTCGAAGCCGCGCAGGACCTCGAGCGGCAAAGCGGCGCCGCCGGAGACGCACAGCCGCAGGCTCGAGACGTCGAAGCGCTCGCGCTCAGGGTGGTTGAGCAGCGCCGAGTACATCGTCGGGACGCCCTCGAAGACGGTGACCCGTTCGCGCTCGATGAGCTCGAGCGCCTCGCCGGGGGCGAAGCGCGGCATCAGCGCCAGCCGCGCGTCGGCCGCGACGGCGGCGTTCAGCGCGCAGGTCTGCCCGAAGGAGTGGAACAGTGGCAGGGCACCGAGGATCACGTCGTCGCGCTCGATCCAGAACAGCTCGAGCACGGCCTCGACGTTGCGCCGCAGGTTGGCGTGCGTCAGCTCGGCGCCCTTCGGCTTGCCGGTGGTCCCCGACGTGTAGAGGATCACCGCCGTGTCGTCGCCGCGTCGGCGCGCGACGTCGTGCAGCGGCTCAACCTCGCAGAGCAACCGCTCGAAGGCGCCCGGCTCGACGACGAGGCACTCGGCACGGGCGTCGCCGGCGCCCGCCTGCGCCTCCTCGGCGAAGCCGTGCCATGCGATCACGAGCCGCGCCTCGGAGTCGCCCAGGTAGAAGCCCGCCTCGCGCCGCTTGAGGAGCACGTTCATCGGCACGACCACGCCCCCTGCGCGCAGCACGCCGTAATAAGCGACCGCGAAGTGTGGGACGTTGGGGAGCATGATGCCCACGCGATCACCCGGGGTGAGGCCGCGTTCGCGCAGGAGGCGCGCCATCCGCGCGCTGCCGTCATCGAGTTCGGCATAGGTCACCGCGGCGCCGTCGAGCAGCAGCGCCGGCCGGTCGCCCCGCTCGCGCGCCGTCAGGGTGAGGTTCGTTGCCAGGTTCTCGTTCATCGCCCGCGGAAGGGTCGCGCCGCCCGCGCAGCGTTCCACTGGAACGCGCACCCGAACTTCGTGCCGTCGGCTTGTGATCGGCGCACAGTCCGGTCTCGATCGCCAGGCGAGCGTTCCAGCGCGCGATCCCGCCGTCCGCGGCACATGCCGGCCACTTGCTGGCGCGCCGCCGTTGGAGCGCGACGGGCACCGGACGGGGGGCCGGGCGGGGCTGGTGGCGCAGCGCGCCGTCGCGCGACCCCTGGTGTTGACGCCTAGGCACCCCGACGAGTTTCGTGCGCATTTGACCGTGTCTCTGCGATGCTCGCGAGCGTGACCGCGGGCGGCGAGCAACCGTCGTCAACGGCAGCCCTCTGCGCTGCCAGCACGATGCTCACGGCTCACCCGGCGGGCGGACATGCGATCACTGGGTCCGCCTCGCGATTCGCGCGACAACCCATGTAGACGGCAAGCCGATCAGGTCGTCGCGCCGGGCTCGACGGGGCGCCCGCTGCTGGTTGAGGACGACCATGGCGCCTCCCGCGGGCGCCGATATCGAGCAGCCCGATCGCGTGGCGGCGGGCGTTAGCGGTCCGTCGTCCTCTCACAGGGCGCGCGTCCACGGATGGGCGTCCCGGTGGGGGAGGGGTCCGCCTCGGCGACTCTTAGGACGAGCGAGAGACGGTTCGTCCCGAGGCCCGGTTTGCGCCCGCTTTCGCCCGCGGTTGCGGTCGTCGGCACG
>DATNGY010000268.1:0-2173 GCA_035605735.1 Solirubrobacteraceae bacterium | reverse complement strand
CGCCAGCGGCGCGTCGCCCGGGAGCACGCCGAGCGCTAGACACACGCCCGCGATCACAGCCAGGAAGAAGTTCACCGAGCTCGTGAGGACGAAGAAGGCCACCGAACGGCGCGCGATGTGCGCGACGGGCATCCCGCCGCGCCGCAGCGCCCACGCTCCGAGCGCCAGCCCGCCGGCGCCGCCCGCGGGCAGGAGGACGTTGGCGGCCTGCTCGGCCAGGGCGATCTGCGCGCTGAAGCCCCACGGCAGCCGCCGGCAGAAGACGCCGCGGAACGCCACGACGTAGCTGACCACTGAGCCCAGCTCGAGCAGCGCGGCGACCGCGACCCAGCCGGGCCGGGCGTCGGCGAACCGCTCGCGCACGTCGCCCAGGCCGGGCAGCGCGGCGATCGCGAGCGCCACCACGGCGGCGACCGCGGCGACCTGCGCGACGCGCCGCAGCAGGTGGCGGGTGTCGAGCTCGGCGGGGAGCTCGGCGCTCGCCTCGGACTCGAAGACGCGTTCCATCGCTACAGTCACTATGCCGGTCGCCGCGCAGGACATGCGCGAGCCGGCGAGAAAGGAGGTCCGCATGAGGCGGATCCTGTGCCTGCGCTGCCTGCGACTCTGGTCCGGCGAGCGCGTCGCGCTGCGGGCGAGCTGCCCGCATTGCGGCGGCCCGCTCGACGAGACCCCGCGGTAGCCCCGAGGCCGGGCGGCGAGCATGGCCGCCCGGCGCTCCAGGGCTTAGCTACGCCGCGTAGATGCGCCGCTGGTAGTCCTCGAGCATGCGGCCCGCGCCGAACGCCGGCCCGATCGTGCGCAGGCTGGCGCGGATGCGCTCGATCCACGCCGGCGGCACGCCGTCGGCGTCGCGGGCGTAGAAGCCGGGGCGGACCTCGGCCTCGAGCAGGTGCAGCAGCTCGGCGCCGTGGCGGGCGTCCTGGGCGCCGTGGTCGGCGTCGGTCTCGCCGGAGATCGCCCAGCCGTTGGTCCCGTCGTAGGCCTCGGCCCACCAGCCGTCGAGCACGCTGAGGTTCAGGCCGCCGTTCATCGCGGACTTCATCCCGCTCGTGCCGCTGGCCTCCAGCGGCGGCCGCGGCAGGTTGACCCAGAGGTCGCAGCCGCGCACGAGCCAGCTCGCCATCCGCAGGTCGTAGTCGTCGAGGTACACGACGCGCGACGCGAACCCCGGCTCGAGCTTGTGCTCGAAGACGCCCTGCACGAGGCGCTTGCCCTCGTCGTCGCGCGGGTGCGCCTTGCCTGCGAGCACGACCTGGACGGGACGGTCGGAGCCCACGAGCCGCCGCGCGCGCTCGGCGTCCGCGAGCAGGAGGTGCAGCCGCTTGTACGTGGCCAGGCGGCGCGCGAACCCGATCGTCAGCACGTCGGGATCGAAGGACGCGGCCGCCTGCGCGAACGCGATCGGCTCGTCGCGGCCGAGGCGGGTCGCGACGGCGCGCTCGCGCACGTAGGCGGCGAGCGCCTCGCGCTGGGCGCGGCGCGCTGCCCACAGGTCGCGCGCCGGGATCGCGTCGACCGGAGCCCAGGTCTGCGGGTCCGTCGCGCGCTGCAGCCAGCCGTCGCCGAGGTGGCGGTCGAGGAGCTCGCGCATCGGGCTGCCCAGCCAGCTCGCGATGTGGACGCCGTTCGTCACGTGCGCGATCGGGACGTCGTCGGCCGAGCGCTCCGTCCACAGGCCGCGCCACATCTCGCGCGCCACCTCGCCGTGGCGGCGGCTGACGCCGTTGGCCACGCGGCTCGTGCGCAGCGCAAACTGCGTGACGCCGAACGGCTCGGCGTGCTCGTGCGGCGTGGTGCGGCCGAGGCGCACGATCGTCTCGGGAGCGACCCCGAGGTCGACGGCCAGGCCCGACAGCGTCGACGCCACCTGCTCGGCGGGGTAGGCGTCGTTGCCGGCGGGGACCGGCGTGTGCGTCGTGAAGACCGTCCGCCGCCGAGCCGCCTCGAGCGCGCCGTCGAGCGCGCCCACGGCGCCGCCCGCTTCGACCCGCGCGGCCTCGAGCGAGACGAACGCCGCGTGGCCTTCGTTGAGGTGCACGACGCCCGGCTCGATGCCCATCGCCTCCAGGGCGCGCAGGCCGCCGACGCCGAGGAGCACGTACTGAGCGAGGCGCAGGTCGGGGTCGGGGATGTAGAGGCGCGACGTGATCCACCGCGCCGGCGCATCGTT
>DATNGY010000267.1:0-2306 GCA_035605735.1 Solirubrobacteraceae bacterium | reverse complement strand
CCGGCCCTCGAACAGGCTCCAGCCGAAGTTCGTCCCGAGCCCCCACGCGCGGGCCTCGGGCGCGAAGTCGACCTCCTCCCAGGTGTCCTGGCCGACGTCGGCGATGACCAGGTCGCCGGTCGCGCGGTCGAACGCGAACCGCCAGGGGTTGCGCAGCCCCCACGACCAGATCCCGACGGTGCCCGTCGTGCGGTCGATGCGGAGGATCTTGCCGAGCCGCGGGTTGGCCCCCTCGGCCGTCGGCGAGCCGCTCAGCCGCTGGCCGTTGCCGAACGGGTCGCCGGCGCCGCCGCCGTCGCCCGTGCCCGCGTAGAGCGCGCCGTCGGGACCGATCTGCAGCTGGCCGCCGTTGTGGTTCGCGTACGTGGCGTGCGGGATCTGGACGAGGATCCGCTCGGAGCTCGGGTCGGCGCGGTCGCCGCTCGCGAGCAGCGCCGAGATCGTCAGGGCCCCGGCCGGGCTGCGCGCGGTGTAGTAGACGTAGAAGACGCCGCTCGAGGGGAAGTCTGGCGCGAAGGCGATCGAGAACAGCCCGCGCTCGGTGCCGTCGGCGAGCACGCGGCCGCTGAGATCGACGAAGACCGACGAGGCCCCGCCGCGCACGACCTGCACGCGGCCCGCGCGCTCGACGACGAAGATGCGGCTCGTGTCGCCGAGCGGCGCCGCGACGTCGACGGGCTCGGCGAACGAGCCGACCGGCACGAGCCGGACCGGCGCGGCGGCCGCGCTCGCGGGCAGCGCCGCGGCGGCCGCGACGAGCGCCGCGACTACGCGGCGGCGCGGCGACGCCGGCGCGGCGCGGTGCCGAACACGAAATCCCACAACGGCATGCTCACGCCGAACCCGCGCGTGTCGTCCTGGAAGTGGTGGCGCATGTGCTGTTCGCGCAACAGCCGCCCGAGGTGCGTGCGCGGCTTGTGGTGGTGCATGTGGTAGTGCGTCATGTCGTAGGCGAGGTAGCCGACGAGGAAGCCCGCGCCGAACGCGAGCCCGACGGCGCCGGCCACGAGCACGATCGCGCCGACGATGAGGATCGCCAGCGGCACGCTCACCGACGGCGGCATGACGAGCCGCATCGGGTCGTTGGGGTGGTCGTGGTGGACGCCGTGGATGATGAAGTGCAGCCGCGCGCCGATGCCGTCCTCGGGCTCGAAGTGGAAGACGATGCGGTGCATCCAGTACTCGAAGAGCGTCCAGAAGGCCCAGCCGGCGACCAGCCACAGCACGAGCGCGCCGAGGCCGAGCTTGGTGCTCGCGATGGCGGCGAGCACGGCGATGACCGGCACGTAGATGAGGAGGGGAACCATCGGATGCACGCGCGAGAGGCGATCGAGAAGCTCGGAGTCGAACATCCGGGGGGAGTCGCGGAGCGTCTCGGTGCGCGAGGACGTCGTCTGCATGCGCACAGGTTCTCAAATGCGGCCGCGAAGCTACAGGGGGACGTCCGGAACGCGCGGCCACGACGCGGCGCCGGCGCGCCCGTGGGCCTCGAGATGGGCGTAGAGGGCGCGGATCTCGACGAAGACCGCGTCCGCGACCGCCTGCTGCTGGTCGCGCGTGGGCTCGGGCACGCGCTCCCAGCGCAGCGGCTCGCCGAAGAGCACGGTCACGCACGGGAAGCGCCCGCGCCGCCAGTTGCGGACGCGCGAGGATCCGTGGACGGCGGTCGGGACGATCGGCGCCCCGGTGCGCAGCGCGAGCCGACCGATGCCCGGCCGAGCGCGCTCGCCGAGCACTCCGGTGCGCGAGCGCCCGCCCTCGAGGTACATGGCCACGCAGCCGCCGTGCTCGAGGATGAGCTCGGCCGTGACGAACGCCTCCTCGTCGCGGTGGCCGCGGCGCACGGGAAAGACGCCGCCGTGGCTGAAGACCCACTGCATCGGCGGCTTGAAGAGCTGCGACTTGGCCATGAAGCGGATCTTGCGCCGCAGCGAGAGGCCGAGGAAGAAGTGGTCGAGGAACGAGAAGTGGTTCGGCGCGAGGATCACCGGCCCGCTCGCCGGCACCGCCTCCGGGCGGAACACGCGCGCGCGGAACGCCGTCCACGCGTAGAGCGACGTGGCGACGCGCACGACCTCGTAGACGCCGTCCGGGCTGCGCGTGCGCGACCGCTCGTGGAAGCGCGCGAAGTGCTCGGCCGGGCGCGGGTCCTTGTAGACCTGCTCGCGGATCGGCGCGAGGTCCCCGGCGCGCTCCTGCAGCTCCTCGGCCACGGCGTCAGCGTACCACGGCGAGCCGCCGGTGGATCGGGCCGGGTCCCAACCCGGCGCCGGAGCTGTCCCGTCCTCCGGCGCAGGGCGTCTCGG
>DATNGY010000266.1:0-2402 GCA_035605735.1 Solirubrobacteraceae bacterium | reverse complement strand
CGTCGCGATCGCCGGCCTGGTCGCGTTCTGGGACGAGCGGGTCGACGTGTTCCTCGACGGCGAACGTCGCGAGCGACCCGGCGGCGCCATCGCCGATGCGCTGCGCGACGAGTTCGGCCTGGACGCGTAGCGCTGCTCTGGCCTCACCGCATGGCCGGCTGATGCCGGTAGCGCGCGAGCGCGCGGCGCACAGGAGCGCGTCCGTGATGATGTGGCAATGACGCATCTCCCTCTCACGGGTGGCTGCAATTGCGGCGCCGTGCGCTTCGAGGTCTCCGCGCCGCTGGTGAGCGCGAGCTACTGCCATTGCCGGCGCTGTCAGCGCCGCAGCGGCGCGGCCGCGTCGCCGAACGCCCATCCCGCGCCGGACACGTTTCGGGTCGTCGCCGGCGAGGACCGCCTGCGCGTGTGGAAGCCCGACGACGGCGGCGAGAAGTGGTTCTGCGGAGACTGCGGCTCGTCGCTCTTCGCCCGCAACCCCAGCCACCCGGACTCGATCGGCATCCGGATGGGGACCTTCGACGAGGACCCCGGGATCCGTCCGAGCGTCCGCCAGTTCGTGAGCTCGGCGGCGCCGTGGGAGCCGATCCCCGACGACGGGCTGCCGCGGCATCCCGAGAGTCGGCACGAGCCGCCGGCTAGCAGCGGCCCGAGCCCCAGCTGACGCAGTCGACGACCGCGTCGGCGTACGAGCGCAGGTCGAGGGCGCCGCCGCGGTCGGCGAGGACGTAGGCGCCGCGGCCCAAGTGCCGCGACAGCCGCGTGTCGTCGGCCGGCCGCCCGCCCGGGGAGATGCGCATCGTCTCGCCCGGGGCGAGCTGCGCGCCACCACCGAAGCGCTGGCTCCACGCGAAGTGATCGCGCTCGCCGAGCACGTGGAGCTCGAGCAGGTACGGCCGCAGGTCGACGAGCCCGGTTCCGACGTTAGTGATCCGGATGAGCTCTGGGGCCGAGGGATGGACCGAGATCCGAACCGCGCCCTGCAGCGGGTCGCGGCACGGAGCGAGGCACGGGTAGATCATCGCGGCACGGAGGTCGCCCTGAGGGTCGAAGAGGTAGCCGCCGTCGCCGAGCTGCCTGCGGTCGTGGGTCACGTTCTCGAACGCCGACGACCTCCGGCACCAGTGGAAGTCCGTGGGCGTGTCGGCCCCGCAGCCGACGTGGACGCGTACCACGCCCCCCGGCGGGATCCGCGCCCCGGCGGGGAACGCGTACCCCGGCAGGTGGCGCGCGCCGTAGTCCAGCCACGAGTCGCGCACCCACCAGCCGTCGAGCGGCAGGTCGCGCCCGCCGCCGTTGAACACCTCGACCCACTCGCCGTTCAGGTTGCGCTCGTCGTTGCCGTCCGCGTCCCAGTTGACGGTCGCCGAGAGCGGCAGGTCCTGATCGGGCCCGACCCCGCAGGCGACCGGGTCGTAGAGGCCGCGATGCAGGGCGGCGGACACGTCCGAGACGAACCGGTACTCGAGGTTGTGGGCCCACTCGACGGGATTGGGCAGCCACAGCGCGAGCCCGCGGTCGAGGACGAGCCGCGCGACGTCGACCCACGCGCCGCCGATCCGGGCATAGACCGAGCGCCGTACGCGGCCGCCGGTCTGGCTCGCCGGGCGCTGTGCGGCGAGGCGGATGCGCCCGTGCGCGCGCCGGATCGCGTGCTGGACGACGGCGGTCGCGGCCACCCCGTGGCAGGCTCCGCGCCGGCGCGAGGCCCGCGCGCTGTAGCGCGTGAGCTCCATCGCGTTGATACCCGTGAAGCGGACCGTGCTGACGCCGGGGATCCCGGCGATGCGCGCGCGGATCGTGTCGCCGTCGGCGATGAACGTCGCCTTCGCGCGCCACCACGTGCAGACGGGACGCTTGGCGCCGGGCACGCAGGGCGCGCGCCAGGCGCCGGACGCCGCCGGCGCACCGGCGAGCAGCGCGAGCAGGGCGAGGGCCGCGACGGGTCTGGTCCGGCTCACCCGCGGTGATGATGTCAGCTGGCCGGCGCGCGAGCGCCGGGCCGCCGGCGATGCGTTCCGACACCATCCCTCCCCAGCTGCGCGCGCTGCTCGATGCGGCGGCGTCGCTCGCGCGCAGCGCGCCGACGGCGCGGCTCGCGCTCGGCGCGCTCGGCGGGCTCGTCGACCCCGACGCGGTCCCAGCGCCAAGGCGCGAGCGGGTCGCCGCGAGCCTCGCGCGGGCGTCCGCCGCAGCGCCGGCGCAGCTGGCGCCAAACGAGGTCGAGCGCGCGCTGCGCCGCGCGTGGGGCCGCCCGCCGGGCCGCGTCCTCGATGCGCTCGAGCTCGAGCGCCCGCTCGCCGCGGGGGCGCTCGGACAGGTGCACGCCGCGCGCCTGGACGGCGCGCCGGTCACCGTCGAGCTGCGGCGCCCCGAGCTCGAGCGCGCCGTTCGCGCGGACC
>DATNGY010000265.1:0-5938 GCA_035605735.1 Solirubrobacteraceae bacterium | reverse complement strand
CGGGCAAGTCGTCGCTCTTCAACGCGCTCACGCGCGCGGGCGCCGACGCGGCGAACTACCCGTTCACCACGATCGCGCCGAACGTCGCCGTCGTCCCCGTCGCCGACGATCGTCTCGACCGCGTGGCCGAGACGATCGGGGCCGCGAGCGTCGTCCCCGACACGATCGACTTCCACGACATCGCCGGGCTCGTGCGCGGCGCCCACGAGGGCGAGGGGCTCGGGAACCGCTTCCTGGCCAACATCCGCGAGGTCGACGCGATCGTCCACGTCGTCCGCGCCCACCACGACGCGAGCGTCGTCCACCCCGACGGCACGGTCGACCCGCTGCGCGACGTCGAGACGGTCGAGACCGAGCTCGTCTTCGCCGATCTCGAGCAGGCCGAGCGGCGCCTCGAGCGCGTCGTCAAGCAGGCGCGCGGCGGCGACCGCGCCGCGCAGGCCGAGGAGCGCTGGCTGCGCGAGGTCGTGGCCGCGCTGCAGGCCGGCCGGCCGGTGCGCACGGTCCCGCCGCCCGTGGGCGCGCCACGGGCGCTCGCGAGTCTCCAGCCGCTGACCGCCAAGCCCGTTGTGTTCGTCGCCAACGTCGACGAGGGCGACGACGCCGTCCCCGCCGAGCTCGCGGCCCACGCGGCGGCGCAGGGCGCGCGCGCGGTCGCGGTCTCGAGCCGGCTCGAGGCCGAGCTGGCCGAGCTCGGCGACGACGACGCAGCGGCGATGCGCGTCGAGCTCGGGAGCGCCGAGCCGGGCCTGCGCCGGGTCGTCGACGGCGCCTTCGCGCTGCTCGACCTGATCGCGTTCTTCACCGCGGACGAGGACAAGCCGGCGCAGTCGTGGCACCTGCGCCGCGGGCTGACCGCGTGGGACGCGGCCGGCGCGATCCACACCGACTTCCAGCGGGGCTTCGTCCGCGCCGAGGTCGTCGGATGGGAGCAGCTCGTGGACGCGGGCGGCTACGCCGGCGCGCGCGAGCGCGGCGTCCTGCGCCTCGAGGGCCGCGACTACGTCATGGCCGACGGCGACGTCATCACCGTGAAGTTCACGCCGTAGTGGCTAGCCACCGCCGAGCTTCTCGAGCCGCTCGGCGAGCCGGTTCATACCGCGCTCGCGGGCGGCCGCCGCGGCGGCCGCCCAGTCGGTCGGGCGATCGGGCGGGCGCTCGAGCTCGACCGGGCGCAGCGTCGCGATGTCGCGGAAGGCGTGCAGCTCGGCCTCGCCGTCGTGGAGGGCCGACCAGACACGCGGGCGCAGCGCGCGCATCGGCAGCGCGAGCAGCGCGTCGAGCGAGCCGTGCTCGCGGAGCAGGTCGCGGGCGGTCTTCTCGCCGATGCCCTTCGCGCCGGGCAGGCCGTCGGACGGGTCCCCGCGGAGAGCGATGAAGTCGGGCACCTGCGAAGGGTCGATCCCGTAGCGCTCGCGCACGCCGGCGGGGCCGATCTCGATCGGCTCGCCGCGCCCGCCGCCCGGGAAGAGGACGGTCACGCGCTCGGAGACGCACTGGAACATGTCGCGGTCGCCCGTGAACAGGAGCGCCTCGCCCCCGGCGTCCGCCTCGACGGCGGCGAGCGCGCCGAGGAGGTCGTCGGCCTCGAGCGTCTCGTGGCGCAGCACGGTCCAGCCGAAAGCCTCGAAGAACGCGCTCGCGTCGTCCCACTGGGGCACGAGGTCGTCGGGCATCGGCGGCCGGTCGGCGTGGTAGGCGGGGTAGGCCGCAACGCGGTACTCGGCGGCCTCGGCGCCGAAGCAGAGCACGACGGCGCGGGGCTCGTGGCGCTCGACGGCCTGCAGGACGAGGTTGGCCGTGCCGAGCAGGGCGTTGACGGGCGTGCCGCCGGGGCCGGTGATCGAGGCGGGCAGCGCGTGGAAGGCGCGGTAGAGGAGCGACGGGGCGTCGACGGCGAGGAGGGCGGGCATCGGTGGGGACAACCGTATGGCCTCGGGGCGGTCGACGGCCGTACCGTCAGGGCATGGCCCGAATCCCGACCTCGCGCCTCGGTCGCACGGCCAGGCTCGGCGGCCTCGTCGCCGGTCGTAGCGCGCGCTGGCTGGGCACGCGGGCGGCGAACGCGGTGCGCGACGAGGACGAGCGCGACGCCGCCTGGGACGCGTTCGCGCTGCAGACCGCCGACGAGCTCGTCGCGCGGCTCGGGCAGATGAAGGGCGCGGCGATGAAGCTCGGCCAGGTGCTCTCGACGGTCGACTTCGACCTCGTGCCCGAGGATGAGCGCGACGCGTTCAAGGAGAAGCTCGCCGCGCTGCGCGACTCGGCGCCCGCGGCCGACCTGCGCCAGGTCCGCAGCGTCGTCGAGCAGGACCTCGGCGGGCGCCTGGAGGACCACTTCGCCGCCTTCTCCGAGGAGCCGGTCGCGGCCGCGTCGATCGGCCAGGTCCACCGTGCGCGCACCCACGACGCGCGCGACGTCGCGGTCAAGGTCCAGTACCCGGGCATCGCCGAGGCGGTCGAGACCGACATGCGCAACCTCGGCGTCCTGCTGCCGCTGGTCAAGCGCCTCGCGCCGGGCCTCGACGTCAAGGCGATCGCCGCCGAGCTGCGCGCGCGGGTCGGCGAGGAGCTCGACTACGAGCTCGAGGCCCAGAACCAGCGCGCGGTCGCGCGCGCGTTCCGCGGGCATCCGTTCGTGCTGATCCCGGCCGTCGACACGCGCCTGTCCGCGCGCCGCGTCCTCGTGACGGAGTTCGTCGAGGGGCGCTCCTTCGAGGCCGTCAGGCGTCTCGGCGAGGCGCAGCGCGACCGCTTCGGGGAGATCCTCTTCCGCTTCTTCTACGGGCTGCTCTCGCGCGACCACCTCGCCGCCGGCGACCCGCACCCGGGCAACTACCTGCTCTGCGACGACGGGCGCGTCTGCTTCCTTGACTTCGGGCTGATGCGCAGGGTCCCCGCCGCCTACCTCGAGGGCGAGCGGGCGCTGGCGCGCGCGGTCGTCGAGGGCGACGCGGCCGCCGTACACCGCGGGCTGGCCCACCTCGGCTACCTCCCGGAGCCCGACCGCTTCGAGCCCGAGCGGGTGCTGCAGCAGCTGCGCACCGCCGGCGAGTGGTACTTCGTGCCCGGCTTCCGGCGCCTCGATCCCGAGTACGTCCGCCGCACGCTCGAGCTCGGCTCCTCGCCGCGCTCGCCGTACTTCGAGGACATGCGCCGCCAGACCGTCCCGCCCGAGGCGCTGCTCATCCGCCGCATGGAGGGCCTGCTCTTCGGCGTCCTCGGCGAGCTGCGCGCCGGCGCGGACTGGGGGCGGTTGGCCGCGGAGTACATCGACGGCGCGCCGCCGAGCACCGCGCTCGGTCGCCTCGAGGCCGGGCACGCGCTCGCTCGCGCCGCATAGGCTGCCCGGCCATGCTCACCATCAACGGCATCGACGGCCTGCGCGATCACGTCGGCGAGGAGCTCGGGATCAGCGCGTGGCACGAGGTCACGCAGGAGGAGATCGACGCCTTCGCGGCGGCGACCGGCGACTACCAGTGGATCCACGTCGACCCCGAGCGGGCCAAGCAGACGCCCTTCGGCGGGACGATCGCCCACGGGCTCTACACGCTGAGCCTCGGCCCGCGCTTCACCTACGCGATGTTCACGATCGCGGGCATCGCCTTCGCGGTCAACTACGGCTACGACCGCGTGCGCTTCCCCGCGCCGCTGCCCGTCGGCTCGCGCGTGCGCATGCGCGCCACGCTCGCCGCCGCCGACGACGTGCCCGGCGGCGTGCAGCTGCGCGTCACGCAGACCTTCGAGCGCGAGGGCGGCGACAAGCCCGTCTGCGTCGCCGACTCGCTCGCGCGCGTCTTCGCCGCCCCGGGCGGCTGACGGCGCGGTCGCTACCCCGCCCGGGTGACGGGACCGACGGCGCCGCGATAGACGACGCGGTAGCTCCCCGGGCGCCCGACGGAGACGTCGTAGCGTCCGCCGGCGCCCACGATCGCCTCGGCCTGCGTGCGCCAGCGCCCGGCCGCGAACCGCTGCAGCGTCAGCCACGTACCCGCTCGCGCCGGAGCGATCGTCCCGCTGAGGTGCCCGGCGACTCGTCCGGCCGCGGCGGCGCGGGCCGCGCCGGCGGCGGGCGTGCGCACGACGGTCGAGACCGCCCGGAACGAGGCCCAGGTGTCGTAGAGGCCGAACGCGGAGCGAAGCTGCGGCCCCGTGACCGTGGTGCGCCCGCGGGTCCCGATCACCGCGGCGCGGACGATCCGCGGCGAGAACCCGCGCTGCAGCACCTTGATGCCGACGAAGCGCCCCTTGATCCAGCGGCCGATCCGGCCGCGCAGCTGGGCGCCGGACAGGCGCAGCGGCCCCCAGCGGTGCTTGGGCGAGACGCTGTCGAACGGATCGATCGTGCCCCTGAGCCACGGCCTCGGGGTCGAGCCCAGGAACGAGTTCTGTACGTCCTCGGTCTTGCCGCCCGAGGTCGAGAAGAAGTACGTGGTCACCGGCTGACCGGCGTAGGTCACGACGACGCCGCGCGTCGCCGCGACGGCCGCGTCGGTCGCCGGCGACTCCGCGGCCATCCCGCGGTAGACCTGCGAGCTGACGCCGGCGTACTGGTCGAAGAGCGCGCCGCCGGAGTGCGTGGTGATCGCGTACGTGCGGGCGGCGACGGCCTGCGTCTTGAGCGCCTCGGTGGGCCAGCTCGCGGGGACCTCGCCGCCGACGACGCCGCGCACGTAGCTCTCGAGGTCGAGGACGTTGACGGCCGCGACGCCCGAGCCCGAGCGCGCGAGCACGAGCCCGCCGCGGTAGAGCCCGTCGCGCACGCCCGACGTCGTCACCCCGAAGACGCGCAGCGGCTGGCCGGCCGGCGGGTCGACGCGCAGCTGGGCGGCGGTGAGCAGCGCCTTGCCCGACGAGGAGCGCAGCACGACGCCGGCGCGCCCCCGGGTGACGCCGTAGATCCGGCGCGGCGAGAGCGCACGGCCGCCGGCCGTCAGCGCGCCGCGGAAGCGCTGGGTGCTTCCGGTGTGCAGCAGGACGCGCACGGACGGCGTCGAGCTGAGCTGCCCGAGCGCGGTGCCCGTGTAGTAATGGGCGAGGATCGACTGGTAGCTGGAGAGGTGCAGCGCGTAGCCGTAGGCGCCGTACTGGCTCATCCCGACGCCGTGGCCGTAGCCGGCGCCGCGGATCGTCAGCTTGGTCGCCGCGTCGGCCGCGGGCGCGCAGGCCAGCACCGGCGCGGCCAGGAGGAGCATCGCCAGGCGGCGCATGGACAGAGGGAACCCGCCGCGGGCGGCCGGAGTTGCGGTGCTAGCTTGCGCGACGTGGGGCACGGACCGTCTCAGCGTAGGCAGTCGCGGGGATGAGCGCACGCCGGGCCGCCGACGTCTTCGTCGAGTGCCTCGAGGCCGAGGGCGTGCGCTACGTCTTCGGCATCCCTGGCGAGGAGACGCTCGACCTCAACCGCTCGCTGGCCAACTCGTCGATCTCGTTCGTTCCCGTCCGGCACGAGCAGGGCGGCGCGTACATGGCCGACGTGATCGGGCGCCTCACGGGGCGCGCCGGCGTCTGCCTCGGCACGCTCGGCCCCGGGGCGATGAACCTCGTCACCGCGATCGGCGACGCCTTCCTCGACCGCGCCCCGCTCGTCGCGCTCACCGGCCAGGCCGACCTCGAGCGCATGCACAAGGAGTCGCATCAGTTCATCGACCTCGTCGAGCTCTTCCGCCCGATCACGAAGTGGAACGCCCGCGTCACGAGCCCCGACATCATCCCCGAGGTCGTCCGCAAGGCGTTCAAGGTCGCCGAGTCCGAGAAGCCCGGCGCGACTCACCTCGAGCTTCCCGAGGACGTGATGGCGAGACCGCTGGACGCCTCGCCGCTGCCGCGGCGGGCGCCGGTACAGCCCGAGCCCGGAACGCACGAGCTGCAGGCCGCCGCCGACCTGATCGCCGAGGCGGAGCGGCCGATCGCGCTCGTCGGGAGCGGGGCGATCCGC
>DATNGY010000264.1:0-3812 GCA_035605735.1 Solirubrobacteraceae bacterium | reverse complement strand
GCGCATCGGCGAGACCTGCGCGGGCATTCGCGTCGGTGACGTCGCACGCGTGGACGGACGCGCTGTCGCCAAGCTCGGCAGCGAGCTCGCGCAGGCGGTCCTCGCGACGGGCGACCAGCGTGACGCCGTAACCGCGACGCGAGAGCTCACGGGCGAACTCGGCGCCGATCCCCGACGAGGCACCGGTGACGACGCAGGTTGAGTCCTCAGAAGGCGGCGGCAACGCCATAGGCCGCGCGGAGCCTACGCCTACAATCGAAGCCATGTCCTCGGAGGATCCATTCGGCGGTCTGTTCGGCGATCCGGACGAGCTGCGCGAGCGGCTCGCCGAGATGGCCGAGTCGATGCAGGGCGCCCAGAAGGTCGCCTGGGCCGACAACGCGATCCGGCTCGCGGTCGAGATGACGGTGGCGGCGGTCAACCGCGTCAACGTCCAGGGCACGACCGAGGAGCAGGCTCAGCAGATCCGCACGGTCATCGCGGCGATCTTCCCCGAGGCGGTCACGCTCGTGCGCGAGGCGCGGCAGGGGCTCCAGTAGCGCCATCGGGCGTGACGGCGTCCTCGGCCTCGCGCCGGGCCTCGCGCCCCGCGGCGATGACGTCCTTGAAGGACCGGAAGCGGAAGATCGTGAAGAGCGCGACGAACCCGAGCGCGAGGCTGAACGCCCCGATCGCGATCTGCTGGCCGACGGAGTAGGCGGCCACGGTGGCGCCGGAGGCGGTGCCCGCGAAGACCTTGACGAGGAAGGCCTGCTGGACGCCCGCGCCGCCGGGCGTGAAGGGGACCGCGGCGCCGACGGCCTGCACGCCGAGCACGAGCAAGACGTTGTGGACAGAGCCGCCGATGTTGAACGCCTCGAGCAGGAACCAGAAGGCGGTGAAGCGCAGGCACCAGCCGCCGAACTGCACGAGCCACACCTCGCGCACGTAGCGCCGGCGGTCGCGCAGGATCGTCAGCCCCTGGCGTACGCGCGCCCAGAAGGCCCGCACGCGACGCGAGAGCATCGCGAAGCCCACCAGACCGGCGACCGCGAGGACCGTGAGGAGGAAGAGCAGCAGCCGCGGATGGCTCGCGAAGAACGAGAGGTCGAACGCGTTGAGCTTGGAGAAGTCCGGGGGCTTGGGGAAGACGCCCTGCGTGAACGCGAAGGCGAGGACGAAGACGCCGATCGACGCGTCGTAGATGAGCTCGACGAAGAACGACGCGGCGACGGCGGAGTAGCTCGAGTTCGGGATCGACGTCTTCGTGAGGAAGAGCCGGATGACGTCGCCGCCGCGGGCCGGGATGACGCTGTTGAAGCCGTAGGCCGCGACGTAGGCGGCCCAGATGCGCCGGAACTGGAAGCGCTCCGTCGGGTGCGCGGCGCGCAGGATGTTGAACGAGGCGCGAGCGCGGACCGTGAGGTAGAGCCCGAAGGCGGCGAGCCCGATCGCGAGCGCCCCGAAACGCACGTCGGCGAGCTGGCCGAAGAAGTCGCCGACGGCGCTGAAGAAGCTCGAGAGGTCGTCGCCGAGCGACGCGAGGGTCACGTCCCTAGATTAGGCCCCAGCCGCCGCGTTCAGGCCGAGTGCGGACCACACCGCCGGGTCCTCGAGCGACCCCGCGACGACGTCGGCGTCGAGGACGACGCCGGGCACCGACGGCACGCCCACGACGCGCATGCCGGCCGCGCGGGCGGCGGCCACCCCGGTCGCCGAGTCCTCCAGCGCCACGCAGGCCGCGGGGTCGGCGCCGAGCGCGCCGGCGACCGCGAGATAGACGTCGGGCGCGGGCTTCGGCCGCGCGACCTCGTCGCCGACCACGATCGCGTCGAACGCGCCGTCGAGGCCCGACCGCGCGAGGGCGAGCTCCACGAACGTGCGCCGCGAGTTCGAGGCCAGCCCCACGGCGACGGCGCTGGCGCGCAGGGCGGCGAGGAGCTCGCGCAGGCCGGGCATTGGCGGCACGCCCGCCTCGAGGCGCTCCATGACGAGCACGTGGAGCTCGGCGTGGAGCGCGGAGCCGTCGGCCTCGGGCCGCCCCAGCATCCGCGCGAGCATGACGGCCGAGGCCTCCGGCGCGGAGCCCAGGAGCGCGCGCTTGTGGTCCATCGTGAAGCGGGCGCCGTAGCGCGCGAAGAGATCCTCCTCGGCGAGGGTCCACACGCCCTCGGTGTCCAGCGCGAGACCGTCGTGGTCGAAGATGGCGGCGGCGATCGGCATCGGGACAGCGTGGATGATGTCCCGTCGCGCCCGTGCACGTCTGGACCCACGACCGCTTCGCCTTCCCGCTGCCCGTCGGGCACAGGTTCCCGCTGCCCAAGTACCGCCTCCTGCGCGAGCGCGTCGTCGGCGACGGCCTCGCGTCGCCCGAGGAGGTCCACGAGGCCGATCCCGTCGCGTGGGCCGACCTCGAGGCCGTGCACGACCCGGCGCTCGTCGGCCGCATCCGCGCGGGGCGCCTGAGCGCGCGCGAGCAGCGCGGTCTCGGCCTGCCGTGGTCGCCCGAGCTCGTTGCTCGCGGGCGCCGCTCGGTGGCGGGCACGATCGCCGCGGCCTTTCACGCTCTCGACCACGGTGCGGCGATGAACCTCGGGGGCGGCACGCACCACGCCGGGCGCGACTTCGCGCGCGGCTACTGCCTCTTCAACGACGTGGCGGTCGCCGTGGCATGTCTGCGGGACGCGGCCGCCGCGCGGCGCGCGCTCGTGGTCGACTGCGACGTGCACCAGGGCGACGGGACCGCGCAGCTGCTCGCGGGCGCCGCCGATCCCGACGCCTTCGCCCTCTCGCTGCACGGCGCGCGCAACTATCCCTTCCAGCGCATCGCCTCCGATCTCGACGTCGACCTGCCGACGGGGACGCGCGACGAGCGCTATCTCGCCGCGCTCGAGCGGGCGCTCGAGGATGCGCTCGGCGGCCTCCGCCCCGACGTCGCCTTCTACCTGGCCGGCGCGGATCCGTGGGACGGCGACCGCCTCGGGCGCCTGGCCCTGACGAAGGCCGGCCTGCGCCGCCGCGACGAGCTCGTGCTCGACCGCCTTGGCGCGCTCGGCGTGCCGGTCTGCGTCGTGCTCGCCGGCGGCTACGCGCCCGACGTGCGCGACGCAGTCGACATCCACGCGGGGACCGCGGCCGCGGTGTGCGCGCGCTATCGTCGATCGCGATGAGCACGCCGCCACGCGACGCGGCCCGACGCCCGGTCAAGAAGGAGCGGGCGATCGCCTCGAAGTCGATCGCCGCGATCGCGGTCGCCGTCCTGCTCATCGCCTTCGGCGTCGCCAACAGCGGCAAGGTCCGCGTGAACTGGCTGGTCGTGCACTCGAACACGTCGCTGATCCTCGTGATCGCCGTCTCGGCGCTGCTCGGCGCCATCCTCGGCGGCGTGGCGACCCGCAGGCTGCCGCCGCGCGCCGGCCGCGGGCGGCGGTAGCGCGCGCCTACCGAGCGCGGACGGTGAGCTACCGTCGCACGGTGGTGGAGGACCCGCGCTCCACGCTCACGCGCCGCGCGCTCATCGAGTCGGCCGAGCGGCTCTTCGCCGAGCACGGGATCGAGGCGGTGTCGCTGCGCCAGGTCGCGCTGGCCTCGGGGCAGCGCAACCACTCGGTCGTGCCCTACCACTTCGGGTCCAAGGACGGGCTCGTGAGCGCGATCTTCGAGTGGCGCATGCGCCACATCAACGAGCGGCGCGCGTCGCTGCTCGCCGCGCTGGAGGCGGAGGGGCGCCTGCGCGACCGCCGCGCGCTGGTCGAGGCCTTCGTCATCCCGCTCGCGGCCTCGCTCCACGCCCGCCCGGTCAGCCACTACGCGCGCTTCAACGAGCAGGTCCT
>DATNGY010000263.1:0-2947 GCA_035605735.1 Solirubrobacteraceae bacterium | reverse complement strand
CGCGGCCGGCTCGATGACCTCGTCGGGCGTGTGGACGGCGGTGCACTTGACCGCCTCGCCGTCGGCGGCAGCGAACTCGAGGCGCGTCGCGGGGGTCGAGGTCCGCACCTCGCCGCCCATCGCCTCGATGCGCGCAGTCATCATCTCCCACATCTGGCCGGGGCCGTAGCGGGGGTACTGGAAGGCGTCGATGAGCGACTTGATCTTGTCGCCCTTGTTCCCGAAGAACGCGGCCTTGGCGGCGCTGAAGAACGACAGGCCCTTGATCCGCTGCGCGGCCCACTCAGCGCGGATCTCGGACGTCGGCACGCCCCATACCTTCTCGGTGTAGGACTCGAAGAAGTGCTCGAACAGGCGCCGGCCGAAGCGGTTGCAGACCCACTGCTCGAAGTTGTCCTCGCGCCCCTTCGGCTTCATCGCCGCCCATAGGTACGACAGCCCGCAGCGGACGACCTCGACGGGTCCGAGCTTGCGGATGACGTCCATGCCCTTGAGCGGGTAGTCGAGGAAGCGCCCGCGCCAGAAGATGCGCGACATCCGCGGGCGGATCAGGAACTCGTCGCCCATGATCTCGTGCCAGAGGTCGTTGACCTCCTGGTTCTTGGTGAAGAAACGGTGGCCGCCGAGGTCGAAGCGGTAGCCGTCGGGGTCGACGACGGTCTTCGCGAGGCCGCCGACCTGCTCGTCGGCCTCGAGCACGACGACCTTGCGGCCGGCCTTGGCCAGCAGGTACCCGGCGCTGAGCCCGGCGGGGCCGCCGCCGATGACGACGTGGGGGGCGCGACCGTCGCCGTCGTCCTCGTGGACGCGGGCAGGGCCGATCTCGGCAAGGCTCATGACTTCACGATGCCCGCTGCAGCGGACGATCCAGGTGGCCCGCTAACCCCACCTAACAGTTCCTAACGGCGCTCGTACACGACGATCCGAACGCCGCGCGGCAGGGGCTTGCCGGCGAGGACCGGGCGCGACATCAGGCGTAGCAGGCGGGGGTCGCGGTTGAGGCGGCGCTCCCACTGCTTGGAGCGCCGGCGCACGAGCTTCGTCCACGGCGCCGTCCACACCGCGCTGCGGATGATCGGCTCGACGAGGAACAGGCGCTGACCAGAGCGCAGCGTGCGCACGAGCGCGTTGGAGGTCGCCTTCGGCTTGGCCGCTCGGAGGCGGTCGACCGCGTCGCGCCAGTCGAAGATCTCGGGGTCGCGGACGGGGCCCATCACGTTCGCCCAGCGCAGCCCGGGCGGCAGGTAGAGGTGCATGAGCGGCCCCTGCTCGGGGTGCGCGGCGATCACGAGGTCGCTCGGCCGCACGACGCCCCGCACGACGACCGCCGCGGTGTGGGCGTTGCTCTTGTGCTCGATCAGCGACGTGCGCGGATCGAGCCAGAAGATGACGAGGATCACGAGGACGACGAAACCGAGGCGACCGGCGCGCACGAGCCCGGCCCCGCCGAGGAGCATGAGCGGGCCGACCAGGATCGCGAAGTAGCGCGCGGCCCAGGCGGGCGAGACCTGCGAGGAGGTCCACGCCAGCGCGAGCGCCACGAAGCCCATGACGAAGATCGCAATGGCGGCGGCTGCCTTCGGCTCGCGCTTGGCCGCCCACCAGCCGGCGACGAGCGCGACGAAGCCGCTGCCGGCGCCGAGCGTGAAGGCCATGGCGGGCGCCGAGCCCCCCAGCAGCGAGCTCATGCCGGACTGGAGGTCGTTCAGGCGCGGCGCCTGCGACCACGGCGCGCCCGTGTGGCGCACCTGGAAGGCCAGCGTCGGGAGCCACGGTGCGTACAGGAGCGCCGCGATCCCGTAGCCGATGGCGGCGTCGCGCAGCAGGGCGCGGCGATCCGTCGCCGCCGCGACCAGGGGCGCGAGCGCGGCGACCGTGCCGACGGCGAGGAAGAGCCCCCAGTTGTGCGCGTAGGCCAGGAGCGCGAGGGCGACCCCGAAGACCGCGACCCAACCGCGCCGGCGGCGCACGTAGGCCTCGCCGAACGCCCACGCCACGAAGGTCGCGAGCAGGACGACGAGCGCGTACATGCGCGTCTCCTGCGCGTAGAAGGTCAGGTAGGGGTTGATCGCGGCGAGCAGCGCGGCGACCCACGCCGCGCGGACGCCGAACAGTGAGCGGCCGGCGAAGAACGCGACCGGGATCGTGGCCAGCGCGAAGAGCAGCGACAGCATGTGCGTGTGGGCCTCGCCGACCCCGAAGAGGTCGACCCACACGGTCAGGAGCAGGTAGTACAGCGGCGGCGAGCCGTCCTGGCGCAACAGCCCGGGCACGTCGGCGAACGGGTGCGAGGCGATCCCGACGCTGAGGCCCTCGTCGATCCAGTAGCGCGCGTGCAGGGCGGTCGAGCGCAGCAGCAGCGAGACCACGACGAGTGCGAGCAGGCCGAGGCCGATGACGAGCGGCGACGGCGCCAGCAGCCGCCGGCGCGCGCCGTCCAGGCGACGGCCCGCCGTCGTCGCCACGGCGCTCACCGACAGGTTCCGACGATGCGCCACCCGGAGCCGGCGGCGAGCGTCCGCACCCCGGCCTCGCCGCCCACGGCGGCCAGCGAGGGCCCCGGCAGGCCGCCGATCGCATTGCGGGTGCGGAAGACGACGGCCGGCGCGCGCGGGGCGATCCCGACCTGCGTCTGGTGCACGTGCAGCTGCCAGGCCACGACTGGCACCTGGAAGTCGCCCGCGTAGGGATCGCCGCAGTGCAGGAGCGCGTCACGACCGCCAGCGGCGCGGACGACGTCGCCGGCCGCATCGGCGAGGTGCGCCTGGAAGTCGACGGCGTCGAGCGTCGGCCCGAGGCGGGCGGCGCCCGCCACGGCGCACGCCACGGCCGCGACGACCGCGACGACGGCCGTGACCCGCACCGGCAGCCCGCGGACCAGCCAGCCCACGCCGACGCCGGCGAGCACGCAGGTCAGCGCGGCCGGCAGGATCAGGTAGCGCGTGTT
>DATNGY010000262.1:0-7081 GCA_035605735.1 Solirubrobacteraceae bacterium | reverse complement strand
GGCCTGGTCAACACCTCGTTCCAGTTCGGCGGCGCCCTCGTGCTCGCCATCGTGACCGCCGTCGCCAACGCCAACGGCGCGGCCGAGGGATCGGCGCAGGGGCTGCTCGACGGCTTCCACGCCGCGATCTGGGTGTCGCTGGCGGCAGCCGTCCTCGGGGTCATGGCCACGGTGCTGCGCCGCCCGCGCCCGATGCCCGCCGTCGAGCCCGCGTAGCCCGCTCATGGGAGAGCGCCCCGGCCACCGCGCGTGGCCGGGGCGCTCTAGGGTGGCACGATGGGCGAGCGCACCGCGGTCATCGACCTGGGCTCGAACTCGTTTCGCCTCGTGGTGTTCACCGCGCGCGACGGCTGGTGGAAGCGCACCGACGAGATCTACGAGGCGGTCCGCATCGGCGAGGGCCTGGCCGCCACCGGCGAGCTCGGCGAGGCCGGGATGTGGCGCGCGCAGGCGACGATGGAGGTCTTCGCCCACTTCTGCGCCGCGGCCGGCCTGCGGGGCGAGGAGATCGAGGCGCTCGCGACGAGCGCGATCCGCGACGCGACGAACGCCGCCGAGTTCCTCGAGAGCGCGCAGCGCGCCTCGGGGCTGCGGGTGCGCGTGCTCTCCACGACGGACGAGGCGCGCCTGGGCTACCTCGCGGCCATCAACTCATCGACGCTCACCGACGGCGTCACCCTCGACCTCGGCGGCGGCTCGATGCAGCTGGTCGGCGTCGAGGGGCGACGGGCGCGCGAGCTGGAATCGTGGACGCTGGGCGCCGTGCGCACGACCGAGCGCTTCCTGCCCGGCGACGGCCCGGCCAAGCCGAAGCAGGTCAGGCAGCTGCGCGCGCACGTCGCGCACGAGCTCGACCGCGCGCCGTGGCTCGCCGACCACCCGGGGCGGATCGTGGGAATCGGCGGCACCGTGCGCAACCTCGGCGCCGCCGCGCAGCGCGACCTGGGGATCCCCGAGTTCGGCGTCCAGGGCTACGTGCTCGAGCGCGGCGAGCTCGATCGGCTCGTCGAGCAGCTCGCCAAGATGACGCCGGCCGAGCGCGGGCGGATGCCCGGGATCAAGCCGTCGCGCGGCGACCTCATCCTCGCCGGCGCGCTCGTCGTGCAGGGCGTCATGGAGCGCGGCGGCTTCGACGGCCTGGAGATCACCGAGGCGGGTCTGCGCGAGGGCGCGTTCTTCGCGCACCACCTGCCCGGCGATCCGCCGCTCTTCGACGACGTGCGGCGGGCGAGCGTGATCAACCTCGCCGCCCAGTACGGGATGGACCCCGCGCGCAACCCGCACGTCGCCCACGTCGTCGCGCTCGCCCTGGGTCTCTTCGACGAGCTCGCGGCCGCCGGCGTGCACCCGGGCGACCCCGGCGAGCGCGAGCTGCTGTGGGCGGCGTGCGCGCTCCACGACATCGGGATGGCCGTCGACTACGACGACCATCACAAGCACTCGCGCTACCTCGTCCTCAACGCGGGGCTCGCCGGCTTCAGCCAGCGCGAGGTCGCACTCGTCGGCCAGGCCGTTCGCTACCACCGCAAGGGGATGCCCTCGCTCGGGCCGTTCGAGGCGCTCGCGCAGAAGGGCGACGCCGAGCGCCTGGAGCGGATGTCGGCGCTGCTGCGCCTGGCCGAGGACCTCGAGCGCTCGCGCGATCAGCTCGTCCGCGAGGCCCACGTGAGCGTCGACGGCCGCGGCGTCGAGCTGCGCCTCGTCAGCGCGGGCGACGACCGCGTCTCGCGCTGGGCCGCGAGCCGCGAGGTCGAGCTCTTCGCGCAGGCGTTCGGGCGGCCCCTCGCGGTGGGCTAGTCAGTCGTCGGGCGGATCCTGCGGGGTGTCGAAGCGCCCGCCGTCGATGAGCTCGACGCGATAGCCGTCGGGGTCGGTCACGAACGCGATGCGCGGCAGGTCCTCGCGGTCGCCCGGGCGGTAGGGCGGCCGCTCGGGGGCGACGCCGAGAGGCTCGAGCGCGGCCAGCGCGGCGTCGAGGTCTTCGACCGTCACGGCGAAGTGGTTGTAGCCCGTCCCGAGGTCGTAGGGCTCCTCGCGGCCGCGGTTGACCGTCAGCTCGAGGACGTCGCCCCCGCCGGGGAGGCCGAGATAGACGTTGTAGGCGCTCTCGAAGTTCAGGCGGCCGCGAGGCCCGAAGCCGAGCGCGCCGTAGAAGCGCTGCGAGGCCTCGGGGTCGCGGACGCGCACGCAGGTGTGGACGAAGGCGAGGGGCATGGTCGGGGGCGGGTTCTACCATCGACCGATGCGACGCGGCGAGCTCAAGGCCCTCCAGGCCCCGCTGAAGGAGCGCTACGCGCGCGAGCCCGAGGCCGCGCTCGTCACGCTGTCGGCCGCGGGCACCCTCGGCGAGGGCATCTCGTGCTCCGTCCAGACCGGACGCGCGCTCGCCGAGGCCGGCCTGCACCCCGCCAGCGGCGGCGACGGCTCGCTGCTGTGCTCGGGTGACATGCTGCTCGAGGCGCTCGTCGCGTGCGCGGGGGTCACGATGCGCTCGGTCGCGACGTCGCTCGGCCTCGAGCTCCGGTCCGGACGCGTGCGCGCCGACGGCGACCTCGACTTCCGCGGCACGCTCGCCGTTGACCGCGACGCCCCGGTCGGCTTCGCCGCGATCCGCCTGTCGTTCGAGCTCGATACGGACGCCACCGACCAGGAGCTCGCGACGCTCCTGCGGCTCACCGAACGCTACTGCGTCGTCCTGCAGACGCTCGCGCGCGGCCCGCAGCTGCAGTCGAGCGTGGCGCGCGCGCAGCCGTCCGTCGCGCGCTGAGCGGGCGCGGGCGGCGCTCGGCGGCGGCGCCCGGCGCGTAGGGCCGGACGCTCTCCTCCTCGCGCGCCGTGTTGCGCGCGACGACGGCCCGCGCCGTCTCGGTCGTGCTCAGGTTGACGGACTGGTGCGGGACGTCCGGGGCGATGAAGAGGAAGTCCCCCGCGCACGTCACGGCGCGATGGCACAGGCCGGGTCCGTAGCGCGTCTCGATCCGTCCCTCGATCACGTGGATCGCGGTCTCGAAGCCGACGTGCGCGTGCGGCTCGCCGACCGCGCCCGGCGGGAGCTCGAGCAGGCTCATCGAGAGGCCGCGAGCGGCCGCGGTCGCGGCCGAGACGCCGACGAAGGCCGGCAGCCCCTGCTGCGTGGCCACGGCCTCGGTCGGTCGCACGACGACGACGCCGTGCCACGTGCCCTGCTCGGCGGCGCTCATCGTTCCAGGCGCCTTGCGCGGATCGTGCGGTTCATGAGCGATGTCTTGGGGGGCGGGCGGGCGCCGCGGACTGCTGCTGGACCGGGCGGCGCGGGCGGTGCCCCGACGCGAGTTGTACGCGGGATCGCGGCCGCGCACATCGGCAACGGCTGCCCAGATTGGAACGTGCGGCTGCCTACCTTGCGTGGGAGCGCCCAGGCCTCACCATGTGTCCATGGTTCAGCGGCTGCTCGAGCGCGACGCGCAGCTCGCCGTGCTCGGCGAAGCAGTCGCCGACGCGGCGTCGCACGGCTCGACCGCGCTCGTAACGGGCGAGGCCGGCATCGGCAAGACGTCGCTGCTGCGGAGCTTCACGGCCGGCGTCGAGGGCCGCGCGCGCGTGCTCGCGGCCGGCTGCGACGACCTCTTCACGTCGCGCACGCTCGGGCCGCTGCGCGACGCGACGGCCGGCACGAGCGGGCCGCTCGCCGCCGCGCTCGCCGGTTCGCGTCCGGGCGAGGAGGTCTTCGCCGCGCTGCTCGCCGAGCTCGCCGCGAGCGCTCCGACCGTGTTCGTCGTGGAGGACGTCCACTGGGCCGACGAGGCGACGCTCGACGTCCTCGCCTACGCCGCGCGGCGGATCGAGACGGTGCCCGCGGTGCTCGTGTTGAGCATGCGCGACGAGGAGGTCGATCCGCGCCACCCGCTGCGCCGCCTGCTCGGCGCGCTCGCGTCGGCGCGCGTCCACCGCCTCGCGCTGCCGCCGCTGTCGCCGGGCGCCGTCGAGGCGCTCGCGGCCGGCAGCGGCCGCGACCCGGGGGCGCTGCACGCGGTCACCGGCGGCAACCCGTTCTACGTCACCGAGGCGCTCGCGTCGCCGCAGGGCGAGGTCCCCGCCAGCGTCAAGGACGCGGTGCTCGCCCGCCTCGGACGCCTCGACGCGCGGTCGCGCGATGCGCTCGAGCGGCTCTCCGTCGTGCCGTCGTCCGTCCCCTCCGAGCTCGTCGCCGCGCTGCTTCAGGGCGACGCGCAGGCCCTCGTCCCGGCCGAGCTCGCCGGCATCGTCGAGCCGGCCGCCGACGGGCTCCGCTTCCGCCACGAGCTCGCGCGGCGGGCCGTCGAGGAGAGCCTGCCCGCGCTGCGCCGGCGGGAGCTCAACGCGGCCGTCGTCGCGGCGCTCCGGGCGCAGCGCCGGCCGGCGGACGCCCGGCTCATGCACCACGCCGTCGCCGCCGGCGACGTGGAGACGATCCTCGCCGCGGGTCCCAGCGCGGCCCGCGAGGCGGCACGCGCCGGCGCGCATCGCCAGGCGCTCGCGCACCTCGAGGCGATGGCCGCGCACCTCGACCGGCTGCCCGTGCGCGAGCGCGCCGCGCTCCTCGACGACCTCGGCTGGGAGCTCTACAACGCCCATCGCTTCGGCCCGGCCGTGCGCGCCGGACGCGAGGCGGCGCACCTCTACGAGCAGCTCGGCGACCGGGTCGCGCTCGGGCGCTGCCTCGTGCGCGTCTCGCGCCATCTGTTCATGGCCGGCGAGACGGACGAGGCGGAGGCGGCCGCCGAGCGCGCGGTGGCGATCCTAGAGACGGCCGGCGACGGAAGCGCGCTCGCGCACGCGACGCTCTACCGCGGCGCGATCCTCGCGTTGACCGACGGCAGCGGCGCGGCGATCGGAGTGCTCGAGCGCGCCCGCGAGCTCGCGCTGCGCGGCGCGCACTCAGAGCTCGCCGCGCTCGGGCTCAACTACCTCGGCATCGCGCTCGTCGAGCGCGGCGACCCCGGCGGGCTCGACCGCGTCCGCGAGAGCCTCGACGCCGCGCTGGCCGGCGGCCACCACGAGGTCGCCGCACGCGGCTACACGAACGTCGCCGAGCTGCTCCTGCGCTTCGCGCGCCTCGACGAGCTCGACCGCTGCGTCCACGAGGGCCTGGACTTCGCGCGCGAGCGCGGATTCTGGTCGCACGCCTACAACCTCGAGGTGCACCGCTGCGTCGTGCTCCTGCGCCGCGGCGACTGGGACGGCGCCGAGCGCGGGCTGCGCCGGCTCGTCGAGGGGGTCGACGACCCCGGCATGCTCTTCGCCTACAGCGTGCCGTGGCTCGGGCGACTGCTGGCCCGGCGCGGCGATCCGGCGGCCGCGGGAATGCTCGAGGAGGCGTGGGAGCGCGCGCTGCGCCAGCGGCTGCTGCTCAACCTCGCCTACGCGGGCATCGCGCGCGTGGAGTGGGCGTGGCTGGCGGGCGCGCCGGACGCCGCCCGCGCCGTCGCCGAGGCGCTGCGACCGCGGCTCGAGCACCCGGGCGCGGCGCCGTTCCGGGGCGAGCTCGAGCGCTACCTCGCACGCGCCGGCGTGCCGGCCACGCCGGTCGCGCCCGCGTGGCGCGCGGCGGGCGACCCCTACGAGCGCGCGCTCGAGCAGGCAGAGTCCGGCGATCCCGGCCGCGCGCCCGCGGCGCTCGGCGTCCTCGAGGCGCTCGGGGCCGAGCCCGCCGCGGCCCGCGTCCGCGAGCGCCTCCGGGCCCTCGGCGCCCCGGTCCCGCGCGGCCCGCGCGCATCGACGCGCGCGAACCCCGCCGGCCTGACCCCGCGCCAGCTCGCGGTCCTCGCGCTCCTGCAGGAGGGGATGACGAACGCCGAGATCGCCGAGCGGCTCGTGCTCTCGGTCCGCACCGTCGACCACCACGTCGCCGCCGTCCTCGGCAAGCTCGGCGTGCGCTCGCGGCGGGAGGCGGCGGCGGCGGCGCAGGCGCTGGGGGTGGGAGGCTGACGGGCGGCTCAGCGTTGAGGTCGGGGATCACGATCGTCGACGCACCCGAGCTGCTCGATGCAGACGGCGAAGTTCGACGACCGTCCGCTCTCGCCGCTCATCAAGATGATCTGAGGAGAACCGTGAGCCCGATCAAGACGCGCGCCGCCATCTTCCGCGGCGCGGGCCGCCCGCAGGAGGTCGCCGAGGTGGAGCTCGGACCGCTCGGTCCCGACCACGTGATCGTGGAGATGCGCGGCGTCGGCATCTGCGGCAGCGATCTGCACATGGTCAACGGCGACTGGGTGCGCGCGCAGCCGATGATCCTCGGCCACGAGGGCGCCGGCGTGGTCACGCACGTCGGGCCCGAGGTCTCCGGCGTCGCCGTCGGCGACCACGTCGCGGTGTCCTGGGCCGCGCCCTGCGGGCGCTGTGCGTCGTGCGAGCAGCACGCGCCGCAGCGCTGCCTGCCGGTCCGCGCCGCGATCACCGAGGGGACGATGATCGACGGCACGACGCGCATCACGCTCGACGGCGAGACGGTCTATCGGATGACCACGACCGGCGCGTTCGCCGAGGCCGTGCTCGTCACCGGCGCCGCCGCGATGTCGATCCCCGAGACCCTTCCCTTCGAGCAGGCGGCCCTCCTGGGCTGCGCCGCCCTGACCGGCACGGGCGCCGCGCTGAACGCCGCGGACATCGACGGCACGACCGACGTCGTGGTGATCGGGGCGGGCGGCGTCGGTCAGTTCGCCATCCAGGGCGCGCGCATCGCCGGCGCCCCGCGGATCGTGGCCGTCGATCCCTCGCCGGGGCGCCGCGAGCTGGCGCTCGAGCTCGGGGCGACGGCCGCGATCGCTCCCGAGGAACTCGCCGACCAGGAGCCGTTCATGCGCGCGATCGACGCGGTCGGGTCGCCCGCGACGATGGAGAACGCGATCGAGGCGATCGGGCCCGGCGGGCGGGTCGTGGTCGTGGGGTTGCCGAAGGCGGGCGCGCTGATGGAGCTCGATCCGACCGAGCTCGTCGCACGCGAGAAGACGCTCACCGGGTCCTATTACGGGTCAGCCGATCCGGTCGAGAGCCTCGAGCGCCTGCTCGACCTCGTCCAGGACGGCTCGCTCCTGCTCGAGCCGCTGCTCGGCTCGCGCTACCC
>DATNGY010000261.1:0-2215 GCA_035605735.1 Solirubrobacteraceae bacterium | reverse complement strand
GGGGCCGGCCTCGACGTCCTCGGGGCGGATGCCCAGGGCGACGCGCCGGCCGGCGTACCCACGGAGGGCGGGCCGCGCGTCGACGACGTCGGCCGGGACCCCCAGCTCGTGGGGACCGAAGCGCGCGACGAGCGCGCCGTCCCGCTCGGCCAGCTCCGCCTCGACGAGGTTCATCGCCGGCGAGCCGATGAAGCCCGCGACGAACAGGTTCGCGGGCTGCTCGTACAGCTCCTTCGGCGCGGCGACCTGCTGCAGGATGCCGCCGCGCATGACGCAGACGCGGTCGCCGAGCGTCATCGCCTCGCTCTGGTCGTGCGTGACGTAGACGGTGGTGATCCCGAGGTCGTGCTGCAGCGCCGCGACGTCCGCACGCATCTGGACGCGCAGCTTCGCGTCGAGGTTCGAGAGCGGCTCGTCCATCAGGAAGACGCTCGGCGACCGCACGATCGCCCGGCCCATCGCCACCCGCTGCCGTTCGCCGCCGGACAGCTGCGCGGGCTTGCGGTCGAGGAAGCGCTCGAGGCCGAGCCGCCGCGCGACCTCGGCGGCCCGGGCTTCGCGCTCGGCCTTCTTGACGCCCGCCATCTTCAGCGGGAAGGCGATGTTCTGCGAGACCGTGAGGTACGGGTAGAGCGCGTAGTTCTGGAAGACCATCGCGATGTCGCGTTTCTTCGGCGGCAGGTCGGTCACGTCGCGGTCGCCGATCAGCACCGCGCCCGCGTCGACCTCCTCCAGGCCCGCGAGCATCCTCAGCGCCGTCGTCTTCCCCGAGCCCGACGGGCCGACGAGCACCATCAGCTCGCCGTCGCCCACATCGAGGTCGAGCGCGTCGACGGCGGGCGCCGAGCTGCCGGGGTAGAGCTTCGTCGCCTGGACGTATCGGACCTCAGCCACGCTCGGCCTCCACCGCGGCCTCGAGCTCGTCGCGTGCGCGCCGCTGGGCGTCCGCGTCGGCGCCCAGCGCGTCGAGGCCGAGCAGCGCCGCGCCCACGACCGGCGGCGAGCTCGGCGCCGTCACGGTCGCGTTGGGTGCAAGCTGCCGCAACTCCTCCTCGACGGCCGCGCTGAGGAGGCCGTCGCCGGTCTGCAGCAGGCCGCCGCCGAGCAGGACCTCCGCGGGCTCCTCGACGAGGTCGAGGCGCTCGAGGGCGACGCGGGCCATCGCGACGATCTCGGAGGAGAGCCGCTCGACGATCTCCGCGGCGACCGCGTCGTGCTCGGCCTCCGCGAACACGACCGGGGGCAGCTCGACCAGCCGGCGCGACCGGACCTCGCCGCGGTGGATCGCCTCCGCGAGCCCGGCCGGGGTCTCGAGCCCGAAGTGGGCCGGGACGGCGCGTTCGAGCGACGTGTGCGGCCCTCGGCCGTCCTCCCCGCGCGCGGCCGCGAACAGCGCCGCGTTGCCGACGTCCCAGCCTCCGCCCCAGTCGCCGGTGATCGTGCCTAGGGCTGGAAAGCGCGCGTGGCGTCCGTCCGCGGCGACCCCGACGCAGTTGATCCCCGAGCCGCAGACGACGGCGACTCCCCAGCCGCGCTCCGTGCCCGCGCGCAGGACGGCGAAGGTGTCGTTGTCGACCACCACGCGCTCGGCCCAGCGCCGCGCCTCGATCGCCTCGCGCAGCTCGCGCTCCTCGCTCGGGAAGTCGACGCCCGACATGTTGAGCTGCGCAACCTCGGCCTCGCCCGAGCGGCCGCCGGCCTGCTCGAAAAGGCGGTCGAGGACGGCGAGCGCGCGCTCCAGGCCGAGGGTCTGCGGGGAGCTCTCCGGCCCGCGCACGAGCTCCAGCAGTGCACCGTCACGGCCCAGGCGCGCGAGGTGTGTTTTCGACGCGCCGCCGTCTACCGCTAGGACATCGGTCATACCGGCGCCTCCCGCGGCTCGAGCAGCGGCTCCAGCAGCTCCTCGACGAGGGCGTGCTGGCCGATCAGCGGGTGCGCCAGCAGCGCCTTGCGCGCGAGGTCGAGATCCCGCGCGGCCGCGGCCTGAGCGCCTAGCCGCTCGTATGCGGCGACGTGCTGGACGAGGCCGACCAGCTCCGGCGCGAGCGGCGCCTGCGGGAGCGGCTCGATCGAGTCGCGGCCGACGCGGGCCGGAACCTCGACCGCGTCGTCATCCGCGAGCCCGGCAAGAGTCCCCTCGTTGCGGAGGTCCACCTCGTGGACGCGGCCGTCGCCGGTCGCCAGCGAGCGCACGAGCCCGACCGCCGCCTCGCTG
>DATNGY010000260.1:0-2995 GCA_035605735.1 Solirubrobacteraceae bacterium | reverse complement strand
GGGATCACCCACAGCTACATCGCGCTGCGCAAGCGCCCCGTGACGCTCACCGCGGCGGAGCTCGAGCGCTGCGAGCCCTCCGAGCCGCGCGAGCTCGCGGGCCTGCAGACGAACGTCCGCCTGCTGCGGGCCGAGGTCGCGGAGCTCGTCGCCGAGCGCGACGCGGCCGCGCCCGACCTGACGACGGCGCTGCGGAGGGCGCTGCTGGACTCCCCGGCCGGCCCGCCGGCGCGGGCGCTGCGCCGGCGGCTGCGGCGCGCGCGCTGAGCCTGGCATCCTGGCGGGCGACGATGTCCGTGTTCGTCGTCACCCGTGACGGGCTGGTGCGCCTGCGGCGCGACGGCGGGGACTGGAGCGCGCGGCCGGCGCTCGGGAGTGTCGCCGCGCAGTGCGTGGCCACGGCGGGGACGCGCGTGCTCGTCGGGACGCGCGGGCGCGGGGCGTTGACCAGCGACGACGCGGGCGAGACCTGGGAGCCGGTGGCGCTGCCCGAGGCCGACGTGTCCGCGGTCGCGATCGGCCCGGCCGACGGCGCCCTCTACGCCGGCACCGAGCCGAGCCGCCTGTTCGTGGCCCGCGACGGCGCGCGGTGGGAGGAGCTCGAGGCGCTCCAGGACATCCCGTCGCGCTCGCAGTGGAGCTACCCGCCGCGGCCGTGGACCCACCACGTGCGCTGGATCGCGCCCGACCCCCACCGCGCCGAGCGCCTGCTCGTCGGGATCGAGCTCGGCGGCCTCATGGTCTCCGAGGACGGCGGCGCGACGTTCTCCGATCACCGGCCGGGCGCGAAGCGCGACGCCCACGAGCTCGCATGGCACCCGCGCGTTCCCGACCGCGCCTACCAGGCCGCCGGCGACGGCGCCGCCTGGAGCCGCGACGGCGGCCGCACCTGGGAGGCGATCGACGCAGGGCGCGACCTGCGCTACTGCTGGGCGCTCGCGGTCGATCCGGTGGATCCCGAGCGCTGGTACGTCTCGGCCGCCTCCGGTCCGGGCGCCGCGCACGCCGGCGCGCGCGCACGCGGACGGCTCTATCGCTGGGCGGGCTCCTGGCAGCCGCTGGACCTGGCGCCCGACTCGATGCCGTACGCCCTGGCCGCGACCGACGGCCAGCTGCTCGCCGGGTCGGCCGACGGGCGCGTCCTGCACAGCGCCGACCGCGGCGAGACGTGGGACGAGAGCGGCCTGCGGGTCGGCGCGATCAGCGCCATGGCGGCCGGTTAGCGCAGCGCGGCCGGGGGCGCGGCGGTGACGGGCGCCGGCGCGGGCGCGGCGAGCGTCGCCCGCAGCGCGCCGAGGCCGCCGTAGCGCGACACGAGCGCCGCGAGCCCCACGAGCGTGATCGGCACGAAGAGGACGAAGCGCACGAGCGCGACGTAGCCGAGCGTCGCCGCATGCGCGCCGCCGTGCGCGAGCCGGACGCCGAGGACGACGGCGGCGTCGAACGTCCCGATGTAGCCGGGGGCCGCCGGGACGAGCGCCACGAGGTTCGCGAGGGCCATTATGTAGAGCCCGTCGAAGAGCGAGAGGTGCACGCCGGCCGCGCCGCCGAGGACCGCGTAGACCGACCCCTCGAGCAGCCAGAGCGCGAGCGAGACGCCGAGCAGCGCCGCCCCGGTCGCGCTCCACAGCCGCCGCGTCGGAGCGAGCAGCGCGACGGCGTACGCCCGCGCCCGGCGACCGGCAGCGGTCCCGCGCCCGAGCCGGGCCGCGGCCGCCGCGGCCGCGACGAGGCTCGCGCCGACCGCGAAGAGGACCCAGCCCGGGACCCCGAGGGGAAGACGCAGCGTCGCCACGAGCGCCCAGAAGAGGACGACGAGCGCGACGGCGTCGAGGAGGCGCTCGGCCACGAGCGTCCCGAACATCGGCGCCCTCGGGGCGCCGACGCGCGGCGCGGTGAGGACCGCCTTGAGGACGTCGCCGGCGCGCGCGGGCAGGGCGTTGTTGCCCATGTAGCCGACGGTCGTCAGCGCGTACGCGTCGGCGCGCCCCGCGCGGTGGCCGCCGTGGCGCAGGAGCGCGAGCCAGCGCTCCGAGCGCAGCGCCGTCGCCAGCGCGTAGAGCCCGAGCGCGGCCGCGAGCCGCGGCAGCGCCGCGGCGGCGTCCGGCAGGTGCGGCAGCGGCTGGCGCGAGGCCCACCACGCCACCGCGGCGAGTGCGACGACGGAGACGAGCGCCTGGACGGCGACGATGCGCGCGCGCCCGCTCAACCTAGTGGGTCTTCGTCACGAGAAGACCCACTAAACCGCGAGCTCCTCCCGGACGGCCGGGGCCGTCGGCAGCCGCTTGTAGGGCTGCTCGGCGTCGGCGTCGCTCTGCTCCTCGTGGTAGGCGCTCTCGACGTTGACCGCCCAGATGTCGTGGTCGCCGCGGCGCAGCACGTTGTCGACCGCGCGCATCGCGCTCAGCATCGAGTGGTCGGAGTTGTTGTAGCGGTGCAGGCCGTTGCGCCCGACCTGCTGGAAGTTCGAGCCCAGCGGGTCGAGCCACGAGCGGATCGTCGCGACGCGCTCGGCGTACTCCGCGTCGTACATCGGGTAGGCGAGCGGGACGCGCACGACGTGACCGCGGCGGACCAGCTCCGGCGCGGCGAGCCCGAGCGACGCGAGCTCCTCGGTGGCCAGGGCGACGAGCTCGTCGTCGGTCATCGTCCAGAGCTCGTCGCCCCGGAAGCAGAAGTACTCGAGGCCGACGCAGGCCGAGTCCGGGTCGGGGACCATCCACGGGCTCCACGAGCGGTAGTTCTGGATGCGTCCGACGTGGACGTCGGGCTCGTGGATGTAGATCCAGTTGTCCGGGAAGAGGTCCTCGCCGTCGAGCACGAGCGCGACGGTCAGGAAGTCGCGGTAGCGCAGGCCCCGGGCGGCGGCGACGATCTCCGGCGCCGGCCCGGGGTCGGCGAGCGCGACCGTGGCGGCGAGCGGCAGCGAGGAGATCACCGCAGCCGGCTCGATGACCTCCTCGGGGGTGTGGACGGCGGTGCACTTCACGACCTC
>DATNGY010000259.1:0-3026 GCA_035605735.1 Solirubrobacteraceae bacterium | reverse complement strand
CGTGATCGAGCCGCTCGTGTCGCGCGCTGCGGTCGTCGTGCGCTCGTACCTCGGTCCGGGCGACGAGCGCTCGCTCGCAGACGACGTCCTCGACGGGCTCACGCGCCCGTTCAAGGAGCTTCCGCCCAAGCACTTCTACGACGCGCGGGGCGCCGAGCTCTTCGATCGGATCTGCGAGCTGCCCGAGTACTACCCGACGCGCGCCGAGCGGGCGATCCTCGAGGCCCGCGCGGCCGACGTCGTCGCCGCCACCGGCGCCGCCGAGCTCGTCGAGCTGGGGTCGGGAACGGCGGCCAAGAGCCGGCTGCTGCTGCACGCGATGCGCGCGGCCGGGACGCTGCGCCGCTATGTGCCGGTCGACGTCACCGAGGCGCTGGTCCTCGCCACCGCCGCCGAGCTCGTCGACGAGCTCCCGGGCCTGCGCGTGCACGGGATCGTCGGCGACTTCGAGCGCCACCTCGGGCACGTCCCGGAGGCCGAGCCCGGCGCGCCGCGGATCGTCGCGTTCCTGGGCGGAACGATCGGCAACTTCCCGCCGGGGTCGCGGCGGCGCTTCCTCAGGGGCCTGGCACGGATGCTGCGACCGACGATCGACCACCTCCTCCTCGGGACCGATCTCGTCAAGGACCCGGCGCTGCTCGAGGCCGCTTACGACGACGCGCAGGGCGTGACGGCCGAGTTCAACCGCAACGTGCTGCGCGTCGTCAACCGCGAGCTCGCCGCCGACTTCGACGTCGAGTCCTTCGAGCACGTCGCGTTCTTCGACCCCGAGCGCGAGTGGATCGAGATGCGCCTGCGAGCGTGCCGGCGGATGGACGTCCGCGTCGACGCGCTCGCGCTCGAGGTGGCCTTCGCGCCGCGCGAGGAGCTGCGTACCGAGATCTCCGCGAAGTTCACCCCCGCGCGGCTCGAGGACGACCTGGCCGCGGCCGGCCTGCGGCTCGCGGAGGTCATGACCGACCGCGACGGGCTCTTCGCGCTGTCGCTGAGCACGCCCGGCCGATGATCGATTCGAATTCCCGCACGCGGACGCAGATCACGCATCCGCGGGCGCGGGGACGAGCCCGAGCTGCTCGAGCATCAGGAGCCGGTCGAACATCAGGTTGAAGGAGATGTGCCTGCCATCGCGGATGCGGAGCACCTGGACGTAGTCGAGGCTGACGTGGCGGCCGGTGGGCGGGACGTCGCCCGTGAGGGTGTGGAGGACGCCGTCGTGGGTGCCGGTGAACGTGCCCTCCTCGACCGCGACGTCGTCAATGATGTGAAGGTCGCGGACCTCGACGTGGGCGTCCGGGAAGGCGCCGAACCAGCTGCCGTAGAACCCGGCGCAGGCCGCCTTCCCCTCGCCGCGCATCCCGCCTGGCGCCTCGAAGACGACTTCGTCGGCGAGCACGTCCGCGAACCCATCGATGTCATGGGAGTTGAAGGTGTCCGTGCCTTGCTCGAACGCGGTCCGCGTCGACGTGGCCATGGGGGTTGCTCCCTGGGTCGATGACATGGGCGCAGGTTGGCGCCGGCGATGGCTCGTTCGCTAGAGGGTCGGCACCCTGGTCTTTTCGGCTGAGAGGACCTGCGAGAGCTGGCCGCGCCCGTCGATCCCGAGCTTGGTGTAGGCGCGCGAGAGGTGGCCCTCGATGGTCTTGAGCGTGACGTAGAGCTCGTGCGCGATCTCGCGATTCGAGCGGCCTTCTGCCGCCAGTCGCACGACGCGCAGCTCGCTGGGTGTGAGCGCTTCCACCCCCGTGCGCCACGCCCGCCGCGGGCGGGCGCCCGCGGCCTTGAGCTCCTCGCGCGCCCGGACGGCCAGCGGCCGGGCGCCGCAGCGGGCAGCGAGGTCGAGCGCTTCGGCGAGCGGCTCGCGCGCGGCCGCGCGCCGGCCGTCGCGGCGCAGCGCCGCCCCGAGCTCGGCCAGCGAATGCGCCCGCTCCAACACCGCGGGCGACCCGTGGAGGGCGGCGACCGACTCGCCCAGCAGCTCGAGCCCATGCGCGCCGCCGTCAGCGAGTCCGGCGACGCGCAGCGCGATCCCGACCGCGCGTGGCGTTCCGAAGACCCTGACATCGGCCAGCTCGGCCTGCGCCAGCTCACGGGCGCTCTCGCGCTCGCCGAGCGCCAGCAATGCGACGGCTGCGCCCCCACGGGCATGCAGGTATCCGACGTCGCGCATCTCGGTTCCCCACACCTCAGGGCTGAACATCGCCGCGCACGTCTGGAAGTCCGCAAGCGCCGCTCGCGGTCGGCCTTGGGCGAGTCGGAGGCGTCCCCGGGTGGCCGGGATCAACACGGTGCCGACCCCCGCCGGCCAGTCCTCCTGGGGAAGCAGCGCAAGCAGCGCGTGCGCCTCGTCGAGCTCACCGGCCTCGATCGCCACATCGGCCAACACGGTGGCGGCGAACGGGAGCCCTGGCGCGAAATCGCCCTCCTGCAGCACACGCAGGGCGACTCGCGCGGCCGCGTCCGCCTCCGGCAGCGCACCCAATCGCAGCTTGAGCAGGCCAAGCGTGCTGTACGTCGCGATCAAGCCGCGCGCGCTGCCGGATTGGTGCACCCCGGCGATCATGGGCTCCAGCGCGGCCCCGACCGCGTCGAAGCGCTCGGCCGCGACCAGGGTCCACAGCAGAGCGGCCCGCGTGTCCCAATGCTCGGCGCGCGAGTCTGCCCTCGCGAGCGCGTCCTCCAGCGGGGCAGCCGCCTCATCCGCCCGTCGGCCGGCGAGAACCATCGCCATGCCGCGCGCGACGGCGAGCGCCTCCACCGAGCTCCCGGACAGCGGACCCGAGGCCAGCCGCTCGAGCACCGGCACGACCCGGGACGCGCAACGCGCGTCCTGCAAGCCGCAGACGACGAGCTCGCCCTCGAGCCGGGCCGCGAGCGCCCGGTCGGACTGACCGAGCTCCGCCAGCGCCCGTTCGATGACCTCGACCGCGTCCGCCCAACCGAACAGCGCCGCGTGCGCCTCGGCCAGCTCGAGCGCGATCTCGGCGCGCTCACGCGGATCGGCGGCGAGCCGCAACGCCTCCTCCAGA